>PBNL01000003.1 GCA_002723115.1 Methanobacteriota archaeon
TATTAAGATTGCACTTATTACTACTGTATCTGGTCTTATCGTTGCGATTATCCTTCAGGTATTCTACAACTACATCCTAAGCAAGATTGACTCTATCGTTTTAGATATGGAGGAAGCAAGCATGGACCTAGTTGATCTACTTTACAAGCGTAAGCTTCAAGGAAAGTAATTTGCTATGGACGGGAATAAATTAACACGCATCCTTTCGGGACTTCGTATGGTTATCATTGGGCTAGGTGTACTCCTAGTTGCAATCATTGTGATGAGCAGTGTAGCTGACGAATCGTTCGTAGAAGGTGATGCTAATTACGGAGCATATCTCGACGGATTGTTCTACATCATCTACGCAGTTGGTGCAGCGTGTGCTGGAGCAGCTGTTGGGTTTGGTGCATATACATTCTTGTATAACCTTAACAATGATTTCGAATCACAGATCGGAACATTAGTAGGACTATCTGTTTTCTTGATTCTAGGTTTAGTAAGCTATTTAGTGCTTGCTGATTCAACTGTACTTAATGCATACGAGGCTAGTGGAATTACAGTTTCTCCAGGCGAGAGTGTATTTGCTGGTGGGAGTATGATTTTTGTTTACATTCTAGGGCTAGCAGCTGTGCTATCTGTAGTTTGGGCAGAAGTAAGTAGCATTTTTAAGTAAAGAATGGCACGTCGCGAATTACAAGAAATCAATGCCGGCTCTATGGCCGATATCGCGTTCTTGCTTCTCATATTTTGGCTGGTTACGACGACCATCGAATCTGATGAGGGCATTAAGCGACAGCTACCTCCTCCTGTGCCGCCGGACATCGATGTCCCACAGGCTAAGGAGCAAAACGTATTTAACGTAAAGGTTAATTTCCTTGACGCACTACTTGTAGAGGGTTTACCTCTAGAAATTGGTCAACTTAAGGACAAGGCTAAAAACTTCCTGATCGCTACTGGTGATGGAATCATTGCTCACGAAATAGATGGTATGTCTATAGGAAAACACCGTGATGTAGAAATGATTACAGGCGCAAATGGTAAAACAAATGCAGCTTATCCTGAAAGAGAATGGGTGAAAAAGTCTGACGTTAAAATGAAGGTTGCTGAATATGAGAAAATCGTAAAACTGGCAAAGGAAGACGATAAAAAAGCGTTCCAAAAAGTACTTGATAAGTGGAACGAAAAACTTCGTACAATTGAATTGCTAGGTGGAGATTACAAGGAGCTGCCAGCTTCTGCACTTATCTCTATGCAGAACGATAATCATACTACCTACAACACATATCTGCAGGTTCAGAACGAGCTTCAGTCTGCAGTTAATGAGTTAAGGGATGAACTGTCTCTTGCAAAGTTTGGAATGACTTACCGCGATCTTGAGGATATCTATGGTCGTAATAAGCAGGATAAGAAAACACTTGAGAAGATTACAGCTGTAAGGTCAGTGTACCCACAGCGTATCTCTGAGGCTGAACCAAGAGACGCAAGCGCTAACTATTACTGATATGGGTAAATTCAAGAAAAATGGAAAGCGCCCAATGGGGGCAATTTCAACTGCATCGTTGCCTGATATCGTTTTCATGCTTCTATTCTTTTTCATGGTTGCTACCGTGCTAAGAACAGAGGAAGAAAAAGTTCAGGTTAAGAAACCTGAAGCTTCTGAGCTTTATAAAGTCCAAAAAAAGCACCTTATCCGTTACATCAACATAGGTGTGCCAATGGATAAGCGTCGTGGTACAGAGCCTGTTATTCAATTAAACGATCAATTCTCTAAAGTAGGAGAAATTCAGGATTGGATAGGTAAAGAAAGACAGACACTTGCTGAAGCTGAGCAAAGCAAGATGTGGGTTAGCCTTAAGGTTGACCAAGACACTAAAATGGGTATTGTTTCTAACGTAAAGCAGGAGCTTCGTCAAGCTTCAGCATTGAAAGTTCTATACTCAGCAAACAGCCGTTCTAGAACAGGTTCTGAAGAATAAGCAGAAAGTAGTCTAGGGCTTTAAAATTTTATCGGCTATGACGCTACTTAACCTATAGTGGCTTTCCACTGACCACCCCGCCACGTGCGGGGTGATTAGTATTTGGTCGTTTGATAGAAGTCTGTTGAGAGTGGTTTGACTTCCTTCATCAAGCTCTAATCCCTCAAGCGACCTTCCCTCATATTCTATTACGTCAAGTCCTGCAGATCTCACTTTGCCACTATCGATTGCATCCAATAGATCACCAGTTTTCACAACTGCTCCTCTTGATGTGTTTAGCAAAATGATAGGTTTCTCAAATCTCCTCAACCAATCAGCATCAACCATGCCCTTAGTCTCAGGAGTCCATGGTACATGTATGCTAACAACTTCTGATTGTAGAAAGAAATCTTCCTCAGATACCTCTTCAACTGCCGTTGATCCAAACCCCTTTTTGTACTTATCATATGCTATTACTCTGCAACCTAATCCGCTGAGCTTTTCAGCAAACGCCGAGCCCATAACTCCGTATCCAATTATTCCTACGGTTTTGGCCCCAAGTTCTTCACCTCTGTGTTCTTCACGCAACCATTGCATTTCATGAACGCTTCTATCTCCGCTTTTGATCTTATGCAAAATGGTAAGAAGCATTCCTAAGCAATGTTCGCCTACAGCGTCGCGATTGCCTTCTGGAGAATTAATGACTTTTACTCCTCTAGCTTCTGCCTCCTCAACATCTATATTGTCTAATCCAGATCCTGATCGAGCTATCCATTTTAATGAAGGGAGAGATGCTAGTAATCTTGCATCAATAGTTAATCGTGAGCGAATGACTAATCCTGTGTATTCCTCTAAACCACCTTTTAAAATTTCCTCTCTTGAAATATTATATAGCTCTTCACATATGTATCCATTGGAGTTGAGCCTGTCCAAAAGGATAGGATGAACAGTATCTAAAAATGCTACTTTCATCTAGAAGAATGTGCTTACAAAAGCGCTTATGCTGAAGTAAATGATTAAGCCTATAATGTCGTTTGCAGTTGTGATAAATGGGCCAGTAGCTAGAGCTGGATCTATTTTTCTTTTCTCAAGAGCAAGTGGAATGAAGGTTCCAAATAGTGCAGCAAAAACTATTACGCAAAGTAGACTCACTCCCACAGTAATACTCAAGTTAGCACCAAACCCTAAGAGGTAAGTAACTAGGAATATTAATGATGAACAAATAACTCCGTTCAGTAATCCAACACTAAGCTCTTTAGCCAGTTGACCTGCAATATTTGATGTGTTCAGATTAGATGCTGCCAGTCCCTGCACAACGATGGCAGATGATTGGACTCCAACATTACCTCCCATTGCTGCAATTAGCGGAATGAAAAGAGCAAGAGCTGGATTATTCTCAATGTCAAATGCTCCGATTACGTAAGCACCTCCAATACCTCCTCCAAGTCCTATTAGTAGCCATGGTAGACGGGCCCTAGTTAAAGCCAGAACAGAATCGTTTGATTCTACATCCTCCGATATACCAGATGCTAGTTGGTAATCCTTCTCAGCTTCTTCTATAATTACGTCAACGGCGTCGTCAATTGTGATTCGACCTACTAATATGCCTTTGTCATCAACAACTGGAAGGGCTACAATGTCGTACTTCTCCATAAGACTAACTACCATATCCTCAGAGTCGGTGTCTTTAATCGAAACCAAGTCGTCAGAATTCTTTAGCTCACTTATGGGAGTTCTAGTGGATGGAGCGTTTAGTAGAAGATTTTTGAGACTAAGCCTACCCGTTAATTTACCTTTAGAGTTAACTGTGTATACAGTGTAGAGCTGATCCATGTTGTCGGCTTGGGCTCTGATTTCTCTAATTGCTTTTGCTACGGTGAAGTTTTCGTCAACACTAACAAGCTCTTTGGCCATCAAAGAACCAGCTGTACCCTCCTCGTAGGTGAGAAGATCCATGACGTCGGATTTGGCCTCTTCATCTTCAACAAGAGAAAGTACTTCTTCTAGTTTTTCGTCAGACAGATCCTGTACAACATCTGCCGCATCATCTGATTCTAAACCCTCAATAACATCTTCAGCAATCTCCTTGGAAGTCAGAGTGCTCAGTAGATCCTCTCTTACGTCCTCATTCAAATCCACCAACACGTCCGACTTTGTGTCGTCCGATAGCAATCTGTAAGCGTAGTGTACGTCGTCGCGTTTCAGCTGATTCAATACCCTGGCTATATCAGTAGGGTGCAGGGCGCTTATCTTTTTAGAAAGCACTCTGTCCTTTCCCTCTTCTATGAGAGAGTGAAGATCTTCAAGGTATTTGTTATCTAGCTCGAGCATTACTGAAATTGTCGAGCCGTAAAATTACTTTCTTTTCTTCGAAAAGAAGTCCTTTACTAATTGAGAGCATTCATCAGCTAAAATGCCGCCTTGGATTTCAGTCTTCGGGTGTAGGAGTCCGTTTTCAGAATTAGCACCTCCATGACCTTCTTTTTCAGGGTGTACAGCCCAGCGGTCATACCCGCGTTTGAGGTCGGGTGCGCCATATACGATTCGGCCTATCCTTGTCCAGAATGCTGCCCCAGCACACATTGGACATGGCTCTAGTGTTACGTAAAGAGTACACTTATCAAGGAATTTTCCTCCCAAATATTCAGAAGCACTAGTGAAGGCTTGCATCTCAGCATGAGCTGTAAAATCGTTGAGCCTCTCACAAAGGTTGTGACCCCTTGCGATAACTGAACCTCCTTGAACAATGACTGCTCCAACTGGGACTTCGTCTAAATCTCTCGCTTGCTCAGCCTCTTTCAAAGCTAGGCGCATAAACCTCTCATCTTCCTTGATATCCATACTGCAAAGTTGGGGACAACTTGCTAATTTTGCATGCCAATGGGAAAGGATAAACTTAGAAAGTGGAAAGAGAACGAGACTTTTGATCACGTTTTCGAGCCAAACCTCCAAGATGCGGTCAAAGGAATTGACGGAGAGATGAAAGGAAAGTGGAGCGAGGTATTCAAAAATGACAATCCCATTACTCTCGAGCTAGGTTGCGGAAAAGGCGAGTATACAGTGGGGCTTGCGAAAAAATATCCCAATAGAAATTTCGTAGGAGTTGATATAAAGGGTCACAGGTTTTGGCGTGGTGCAAAGACTGCTCAAGAGGAATCTATACCCAACGTTGCCTTCCTTCGTACCAGGATTGAATTTATCGAGAAATATTTCGATAAAGAAGAGATCAGCGAGCTTTGGATAACCTTTTCAGACCCTCAACCCAAGGATGAAAAGGGTACAAAACGCATTACATCTCCCTATTATATCGAGATGTATAAAAACATTCTCAAACCTTCGAGCATCATCAACATCAAATCTGATTCTGTCCTCCTATACGACCTTTCAAAAGAGGGGTATTTGGAAAAGGGATACGATATTCAAATCGATTCTAAGGACGTGTATGGAGAGCTAGTTGACAGAGTGGAGAAGGATTTAAGGGATGCGCTGGAAATCAAGACCTACTACGAGAAGCGTTGGCTTTCAGAGGGAAAGAAGATTCATTTTATTCAGCTGAAGGTATGAGTTTTAACGATGACGTATACGATGTGGTAAGGCTCATCCCGCATGGAAGGGTAACGGCATATGGTGCCATTGCCAAATACCTTGGAGATGCTAGAGCAAGTCGAAGAATAGGCTGGGCGTTGAACAGCAGTTTTGCAGTCACGCCTGTAGTTCCAGCTCATAGAGTTGTGAATAGAAATGGAATGCTTTCAGGTGCGATGCACTTCCCACCCGAAACCCCAATGGCAGATATGCTAGAAAATGAGGGTGTGAAGGTGAAAGATGGACAAGTTGTTGATTTTGATAGGGTGTTTTGGGACCCTATGACCGAACTTTGACCCCACAAACCTAAGTGATGCTAAATAGAGAAGCAGTAGTAGAAGCTTTAAGCGGAATTATGGAGCCCGATTTGGGCAAGGATATCGTATCTCTCGAGCTTATCGAAGGCCTCGAAGTGACTGAAAACAAGGTTACTGTGACTGTGAAGTCGTCGAATCCTGCGATGCATGCGCGAAAGAGGATGCAGGAAGCTGTGGAGTTCGCGATTGAGAGGAAGTTCGGTGCAGAGGTGGAGACGGAAATTAACGTGGTTCCGCTTGCCGCTGATGAGCGCACTACTGAGACCAGGAAAGTGCTTCCTGGTGTGAAGAACATTATTGCTGTAGCTTCTGGTAAGGGGGGAGTTGGGAAGAGCACCGTTAGTTCGAACCTAGCCGTAGCCCTTGCACAGCTTGGATACAAGGTGGGCATCTGCGATGCTGATATTTATGGGCCGAGTGTGCCAACGATGTTTGGGGTTGAGGATGAGAAGCCTGTGCCGGTGGAGGTGAATGGAAAGCAGATGATGAAGCCTGTTGAGAAGTACGGGGTGAAGGTTTTGTCTATAGGGTTCTTTGCGGATCCGGATCAGGCGATTGTTTGGAGGGGCCCGATGGCTTCAAGGGCGTTGAAGCAGTTGTTTACTGAGGCGACTTGGGGGGATTTGGATTTTATGATTATTGATTTGCCACCGGGGACGGGTGATATTCACCTGAGTTTAGTCCAAACCGTGCAACTAACAGGAGCCGTTGTTGTAAGCACGCCACAGGATGTCGCATTAGCCGACGCTAGGAAGGGTGTAGGGATGTTTAGGCTGGAGGCAGTAAATGTGCCAGTATTGGGTATGATAGAAAACATGGCTTACTTCACGCCTGAGGATGCGCCTGAGAAAAAGTATCACATTTTTGGAAGGGATGGAGTGAAGAGGCTTGCTGAATCGCTTGATACGAATTTCCTTGGAGAGCTGCCTTTAATGCAGACTGTGAGAGAGGCTGGGGATGCGGGAAGACCTGCGGTGATGCAAACTGATTCAGACGCTGCTGCTGCTTTTAAAGCAGTTATTTCTAAATTGCTAAGCGCTTTAGGCAAAAACGTAGACTGATGAGTGAAGCAAATATTAAAAACTTAGACCACTTTGGTAAGCACCAGAAACTTGCGGCTAAAATTCAAGACGCACTCTCGGAGCTTAGACCGTATTTAGAGGCCGATTCAGGCAACATCACTCTAGTTGAGATTACTGATGACTTGGTGGTAAAAGTTCAGTTGCACGGAGCTTGTGCTGACTGTTCTATGATAAACATGACAATGAAGGGGGGTGTAGAATCTGCTATTAAGAATGTAGCCCCTGAGGTAACTGCTATTGAAGCGATCAACATATGATTCAAACTGATATTTTAATTATTGGTGCAGGTCCTTGCGGACTTTTTACTGTATTTGAAGCTGGGCTTTTAAAGCTTAGGTGCCATTTAATCGATTCACTTCCTCAACCTGGGGGACAGTGTTCTGAGATTTATCCTAAAAAACCCATTTTCGACATTCCAGCATATCCTGAGATACTTGCTGGGGAATTGACAGACAAATTGATGGAGCAGATTGCACCATTCAAGCCAGGGTTTACGCTGGGAGAGAGAGCTGAGTTTATCGAGAAGGACGATGAGGATCAGTTTATAGTTACTACGAATAGAGGAACAAAACACAGAGCGCCAGTGATTGCTATTGCTGCAGGTTTGGGCTGCTTTGAGCCTCGTAAGCCACCAGTTGAGGACCTTGCAGATTATGAGGATAAGGGTGTGGAGTATATCATTAAGGATCCTGAATTCTACAGAGGAAAAAAGGTTGTGATAAGTGGTGGAGGTGATTCTGCTCTAGACTGGACTGTATTCCTTGCTGATGGTGTTGCAGAAGAGGTGACACTGGTGCACAGAAGATCAGGGTTTAGAGGTCATCCTGATAGTGTCCAAAAGGTTATGGATCTTGCTGAAGCAGGCAAAATCAACCTAGTTGTCAACTGTGAAGTGACAGGTGTTGGAGGTGAGGGAAAGTTGGAGAAAGTAGTTGTAAAGCACAAGACTGATGGCGAGAAGGAAATAGTGGCGGATCACTGGGTTCCACTTTTTGGTCTTAGCCCCAAGCTTGGTCCTATTGCAGATTGGGACCTCAATATTAACAAGAATTCAATCGAGGTTGACACGCTAGATTATCAGACAAATGTTCCTGGTATTTATGCAATTGGTGATATCAATACTTACCCTGGTAAGTTGAAGCTAATTCTTTGTGGATTCCATGAGGCGACTCTTATGGTTCAGTCAGCATTTAAGAGAATATATCCAGATAAGAATCTAGTTTTGAAGTACACTACTGTCAACGGAGTTAACGGATTCGAATAAACCGCGTAGATGTCAAACGATCCCAACATAATTAAGATCATTGTCGAGGATAGGGAAGGCGAGCGTCACGAGCTCGATGGTCCTACGGACATGAATATGAATATGATGGAGCTTTGTAAGAGCTATGAGTTGCCTGTTGAAGGTACTTGTGGTGGGATGGCTATGTGCGCTAGTTGTCACATGTACGTGACAAGTGATCACGAGCTTCCTGAGAGATCAGACGATGAGGAGGATATGTTGGACGAGGCATTTAATGTTGAAGACAACAGCCGCCTTGGGTGCCAAATCAAACTTTGCAATGAAGTAGATGGGCTAGAAGTGAAACTCGCCCCGGTGGGATAACTTAAATTGTTAGTTGCTACGCTATTAAGTACTTTAGTGTATGCAATTGCTCAAATTGACTAAATTTTCAGCAGTCCTTTTTGGTCTATTGCTAGGCATAGATAAGCTAAGTCTAGCACAGGAGATTGTAAGAGTTGCAGGTACCGATGTACATGAGAAAACTGCGCTGATCATACTTAATGGGTTTGGTGATTCAAGGAAGAACAGGAAGAAACAGAAGGAGTATTTTGAAACCCTTGATTATGATTTTTTCATACCCAAATACAAGGTTAGAAAGTCACTTGATAGTTCAGTAGAGAAATTTTCTGACTTCTATGAGAAGAACAATTTATCCGAGTATAAGGAGGTAGCGGTTATGTGCTACATAATTGGCGGTTATGTGTTGAATAGACATATTGAAAAACACGGCTTTGGGAATATTAAAACAATTATTTACGACCGTAGCCCCATTCAAGAAAGAGCACCCAAAGTTGTTGTAGATAAAATCCCCTTCATTGCTTGGTTGACTATTGGTAAGGTGATAAGACAGTTTGCTGAAGCTGATAAACCACCATTAGAATCTACGAAAGGGGTGAAAGTGGGGCTTGTAATTGAGAATAAAGCAACCCCATTAATGAGGTTTTATGCCAAGACATCCAATGGTTATGGTCCTTATGATTTTAACCCCTATCATATAGATCCAAATCTCGATGACTACTTTCATACAATTCTGAATCACGATGAGATGTATGTGAGGTTTGATGTAATTGGAAATGAAATAGAACACTTTCTAGATAAAGGTAGATTTACAGATGATGCGAAACGAGAAGTCTACGATTGGGATATGTTTGAAAAGATTGAGAAATGATATCTACTTATAAAATCAAGCCTGCATTTCAGCAATTGCTTATGCCGCTATTGAAGCTGTTGAGACAGCTTGGATTTACACCCAATTTCCTTACTGTTTTAGCAATTGTATTGTCATTTTACTTGGGCTATTTGTTCCTTGATGCTCCCACGAATAACGACAACTATCTATTTGTTGCTTTGGGTTTACTATTGAGAATGATGCTGAATGCGTTAGATGGTATGATGGCGAGGATTTATGAGTTGCAATCACGATCAGGAGAGGTGCTAAATGAGGTTGGGGATATTGTTTCAGATGTTGCAATTTTTTATCCTTTACTGTTTTTGAGTGGATTGGATTTCAGGTTGGCATTTGGATTTATTGTTTTGAGTGTTGTCAATGAATTTTGTGGAATTCTTGGTAAGGCCATGGGGGGTGAGAGGAGATACGATGGACCTATGGGGAAGAGTGATAGAGCGACAATTATTGGTGTTCTGAGTCTTCTTTTCTATTTCGAAATAGAAATTCAAGATTACCTGAATTACATATTTATCGCAGTACTTCTATTGGTTTCACTTAGTTCTATCATTAGACTCAAACACGCTATCAAATGAATAAGATGTTTCCTTTCTTAGATATAGAAGCCCACCTGCAGAAGGTGGTGGTTGTGATTTTTGGCATCCTGCTTTTTTCAAGTTTGTTGTTCTACGTTTGGAAGAGAATAAAGCCGGGGAAATTGATAGACGAAATGATTCTTAGACTGAGGTCTTGGTGGGTGATTTGTATCCTGTTTCTATACGCTACACTTTCTGGGCCATTTGCGACTTGCGTAGGATTGGGGCTGCTTTCTTTTTTGGCTTTAAGGGAAATTTATACTCATCTTAAAATGCGAAATACAGATAGGGTGGCGCTGCTGGTTTGTTATCTGTGTATTCCTGTCCAGTATTATTTTGCCTACAAGGGGTGGTATAATTTATTTATGTCATTCATTCCTGTTTTTATGTTCATCATTATTCCATTTATGATGGTTATAAGTGGATATGAAAAGCACATGGGTAGATCAATGGGAATGATGACATCTGCATTCGTATTGAGTGTGTTTGGGGTAAGTCACATGGCTATGCTTGTATGCCATCCTGGTCTCAATCTAGATCCTGCAATGGGGAAGGGGCTTTTGTTGTTTTTAATCTTTTTAACCCAAATCAATGATGTCATGCAGTTCACTTTTGGAAAATTACTAGGAAGAAATAAGATCTTACCAGTTGTTAGCCCAAACAAGACATGGGAGGGTTTCTTAGGTGGCCTTCTTGGAACTTCAGTTATAGGATATTTTATGGGATTTTTAACTCCATTTGAAGATACTTGGCAAATAGTACTACTTAGTTTTTCAGTTGCATTATTTGGATTTATTGGAGATGCAATTGTGTCAGCGATTAAGCGCGATTTTGGTATAAAGGATATGGGAGATTCAATTCCTGGTCACGGTGGATATTTAGATAGGATAGATAGCCTGACTGCTTCATCTGCGCCCTTTTTTCACATAGTCTTCATATTGCTTCTTGCGTAAAATCGCAATTATGAAAAGGCTAATTCTCATATTGACACACTCTGTTATTTGGAGGTCATTTTTACGATTCATAATTGGCGTGAAGTATGTAAACAGATCAGTTCTAAAAAGAGAAAAGCAGTACATCTTAATTGCTAACCACAATAGTCATTTGGACTCTATGGCAATTATGAGTGCAGTGCCCATGAAATCCATTCACAAGGTCCATCCAATTGCTGCCCAAGACTTTTTTGGCGATGGGTCTACTGTAGAATTCTTAATGAAGCACTTTGTTAATGCTGTACTCATTCCAAGAAAAAGACCAAAAAATTCAAACGACCCAGATCCGCTTCAAATAATGAGCGATGTCTTAGATATAGGTCATTCAATAATTATTTATCCTGAAGGAACAAGGGGCGAACCAGGCGTTATGCAAGAGTTCAAAAAAGGGATTGCGATGATGGTTCAAAGACATCCAGATATTCCAGTAATTCCCATTTTTCTAGATGGTTTACATAGATCAATGCCTAAGGGTGTAAATCTGTTTTTGCCTAGTAACAGTAAGCTTTTTATAGGAGAACCTATCAACTTTAGTTCAAATGAAACTGAATTAATACTAGAAGAATCTTTACAGGGGATTTTAGAAGCCAAAACTCATTAGTCAGCCTGAATTTCTCAGACTTACTTACCTATTTTCTAGATACCACTTTACAGTTCTAAGCACTCCCTCTTCAAATGTTACTGAGGGCTTCCACCCAAGTTCATCGCAAAGCTTAGATGCATCGATAGCATATCTTACATCGTGGCCGGCTCTGTCCTTTACAAAAGAGATCAGATTCAAAGAAGCTCCTTCTTGCCTTCCCATTTCATAGTCCACAAGCTTAATCAAACGCTTTACTATGTCGATGTTGCGCCATTCGTTAAGACCGCCAATGTTGTAGGTGTGGCCGGTTTTGCCTTTGTGCAAAATGGTATCAATCGCACTTGCATGATCCTCAACGTATAACCAATCTCTTACGTTAATGCCCTCGCCGTAAATAGGAAGTGATTTGCCATCGACGATATTTCCAATCATCAGAGGAATCAGCTTCTCGGGGTACTGATGAGATCCGTAGTTGTTTGAGCAGTTGCTTATGACTACAGGCAATCCGTATGTGTGGTGATATGCTCTGACGATGTGATCGCTGGATGCTTTTGACGCGCTATATGGACTGCGTGGATCGTATGCTGTCGTTTCAGTAAACAAACCAGTATCTCCCAACGATCCATAAACCTCATCTGTTGAAACGTGGTAGAATAATTTTCCCTCCATGCCAGATGTAGACCAAACATCAAGTGCAGCATTTAACAGCACTGCTGTTCCCATGATGTTTGTCTCTAAAAAGGCCATTGGGTTTTCTATGCTTCTATCTACGTGGCTTTCTGCAGCAAGGTGAATAACAGCGTCGAACTGATGCTCAGAAAACAACCCTTCCACTAGTTCTTTATTACAGATATTCCCTTTGACGAATGTGTAATTATCACATCCGGCAACGTCTTTTAGGTTATCTAAATTCCCTGCATATGTCAAGGCATCAAGATTAACGATGCTCAAATCTGAATGCTCATTTAGCAAATACCTAATCACATGAGAGCCTATAAATCCGGCACCTCCAGTAACTAATATTTTCTTAAAGGATCTCATAAGCTCCAGTAATCTAGATTTTTAATTTCATCCCTGAAGATACCTTTAACATCGACAAGTACGCCATCACCACCCTCTAGTAATTCTGCAAAATCAGCCTCGGTAAGCTGTGAGTATTCGTCGTGATTTACCGCAACAATGATTGCGTGGTAGTTGTTTTTAATGGGCTTTTCAATGAGTGAGATGCCGTATTCTTGTTCTGCGTCAGAGGATTTGGCGTGTGGGTCGACAATGTCTACTTCCACGTTGAACGATTTCAGTTCTTTGACGACGTCAACGACCTTGGTGTTGCGGATGTCTTCGATGTTCTCCTTGAATGTGAGGCCCATGACGAGGACTTTGGCTCCTAGGGCATTGACTCCGCGGGCTAGGATTTTCTTGACCGTTTGCTTGCCGACGTAGAAGCCCATGCTGTCGTTTACGTAGCGTGCCGAGTTGATGACCTTTGCGTGGTAGCCGAGTTTGTTTGACTTCCAGGTGAGGTAGTAGGGGTCTATTCCTATGCAGTGGCCGCCGACGAGGCCGGGCTTGAAGGGCAGAAAATTCCACTTAGTGCCGGCTGCTTCAAGAACTTCGAAGGTGTTGATGCCAACCTTGTTGAAAATGATGCTCAACTCGTTGACTAAGGCGATGTTGAGGTCGCGCTGGGTGTTCTCAATGATCTTAGAAGCTTCAGCGACCTTGATGCTACTTACTTTATGGGTTCCGGCTTTTACGACGAGGTCGTAGACTGATGCGATTTGGTCAGTGGCCTTTTGGCAGCACCCGCCCACGACCTTTACTATGGTCTCGAGTGTGTTGACCTTATCGCCGGGATTGATCCTTTCAGGACTGTAGCCAACAGAGAAGTCTGATCCCATTTTGAGGCCGCTGTGGTTTTCCAGAACTGGAACGCAGTCGTCTTCTGTGCATCCAGGGTAAACAGTGCTTTCATAGACCACATAGTCGCCCTTCTTGATGATGGTTCCTAGGATGTGGGAAGCGCTTAAAAGAGGAGCTAGGTCTGGCTGTTGTGAAGGGTTGATGGGAGTTGGGACTGCTACGATGTGGAAGCTTGCTGTAGACAACCCCCCCGGATCACTCGTAAATTCTATATCACACCCCTCAAACTCCTTAGCACCTATTTCTCCTGACGGATCAATACCCTGGCGCATCATCTCCACCCTCTCCTCATCAATATCAAATCCTACGACCTTGACCTTCTTGGCAAAAGCAAGAGCAATCGGCAATCCAACATATCCCAAACCCAAAACGCTCACGCACGCCTCGCCTCCAACTATTCTATCGTAAATCTCTGATGCCATCTTTATAGTGCCACAACGTATTCTTCGCCGCTTTGGTCTACTTTCAATTCATATTCTTCTCCACTCTCCTCACAAACACCTCTCCCACCCACAAATTCCAATCTACACCCATGTGCTGACATCCATCCATTCTGCACGGCAGGATTCCCCACCACAATTGCAAAATCCTTCACATCCCTTAACACCACGGCTCCCGCACCGACGAAACCCCCTCTCCCCACAGTCACCCCGCAAAGAATCGTAGCATTTGCCCCCACGCTCGCCCCGTCCCCAATACGCGTCGGTGCGTAGGCGTCACGCCTCACAACCTTACTCCTCGGATTAATCACATTCGTAAACACACAACTCGGCCCCAGAAATACATTATCGCCAAGAGTGACACCCTGGTACAGGCTCACGTTATTCTGAATTTTACAACCCTCCCCAATCTCAACGCCCTCCGCCACAAAACAGTTCTGCCCAAGCGAACTGCCTGTACCGATCCGTGCTTCGGGCATCACATGACAGAAATGCCAAACCTTAACGTCATCCCCCAACAGTGCTCCCTCGTCAACGACGGCAGTGGGGTGTATGAAAGCAGAGTTTGACATGAGCTCTATTGGCAATCGTTTTAGTTAGGCATTGATAGGACGTCGGCCTACGCTGTGGTAAGTGAATCCGTGTTCCTCCATCTTATTCGTTTCGTATAAATTCCTTCCGTCGAAAATTGTTGGTGAAGCCATTGCATCCTTCATTTTCTCGAAGTTTGGATTTCTAAAAGCAGCCCATTCAGTACAAATCAATAGTGCTTGTGAACCCTCCAGTGCCTCCATTGATCTTTTAGCGTACTTAATCCTATCCCCAATAACGCCCCTGATATTATCCATGGCTTCGGGATCGTATGCTGTAATATCCGCTCCGTCTTCTATCAATTTCTCTAGTATATCCAGTGAAGGTGCTTGACGAATGTCGTCAGTTTCAGGCTTAAATGACAAACCCCAAACAGCAATCTTCACACCCTTCAAACTCCCCCCAAAATGTTCCTTCATTAAGGGATGCATGATGACCTTTTGTTTGGCATTAACATCCATAACACTCTTCAGGATATTAAACTCACACCCAACTTCGCTACCGCTTTTATGCAGAGCCTGAACATCTTTAGGGAAACAACTTCCGCCATACCCCATTCCTGGGAATAAGAAGCGAGGGCCAATACGTCCATCAGTTCCCACCCCACGTCTCACCATGTCCACATCAGCACCGACTTCTTTACAGTAATTCGCAACCTCGTTCATGAACGTAATCTTGGTTGCCAGGAATGCATTCGAAGCGTACTTAGTGAGTTCGGCACTCTTTTGATCCATAAAAATCATCCTGTTCCCCTGACGCATGAACGGCTTGTAAAGCTCCTCCATCAAATTACGAGCCCTCTGCGATTCCGTCCCAATAACCACCCTGTCCGGCTTCATAAAATCGTCCACAGCATAACCCTCCCTCAAGAATTCGGGATTAGACACGACATCAAACTCGACGTCCGTTTTCGCTCTAATAATTTCAGTAATCCTATCAGCAGTTCCAACAGGAACGGTACTCTTATCTACGATTACAGTGTAGTCTTCAATTATATCTGCTAGTTCATCAGCTACGTTCAAAACGTATTGCAAATCAGCTGAACCATCTTCGCCTGGAGGAGTTGGTAGTGCTAGGAAAACAATGGGTGACTGCTTTACTGCGGCAGCTAAATCTGTTGTGAAAGAGATCCTTTCAGCTTCAATATTTCTAATTAGTAAACTCTCAAGATGCGGTTCGTAGATGGGCACTTTTCCCTGCTCCATCATTGCGATTTTTTCCTCGTCGATATCTACACAGATTACTCTGTTTCCAGATTCGGCAAGGCATGTACCTGTAACGATACCCACATATCCAGTTCCTACTACTACTATATCCATTATTTGATCGCGGCTAATAAGTGCTTTGCAATGTACTCCTGTTGTTCCATACAAAGTTCAGTATGCATGGGTAGAGATAACACAGTTTTAGATAATTTTTCACTTACTGGGAAATCACCCTCCTTGTAATCAAGCCAATTGTATGCACTTTGAAGGTGAACAGGAAGAGGATAATAGATGGCTGATGGGATTTCTGCTTCAGCAAGAGCCTCCAGCACTGTTCTATTATCTCCAGAGGCCAAATCCACTTTCACAGTGTACTGATGAAACACATGCGATGACCTCCTATCCCTGTGTGGAATAGTGATCCCCGATGCCCCTTCTAGTAGGTTGTCATACCTAGCAGCAGCCTCCTTTCTAGCTTGATTGTATTCTTCGAGGTTTTCAAGCTTAATCCTAAGAATAGCTGCTTGAATTGCGTCGAGTCTAGAATTGACACCGACTTCTGAATGGCTGTATCTGATTTCTGAACCGTGGTTTGCAATGGTTTGGCATTCAGAAGCAAGATCCATAGAACTTGTAATCAGAGCACCTCCGTCTCCAAAGCAACCAAGGTTCTTGCTTGGGAAGAAACTAGTTGTTCCAATATGACCAAGAGTTCCAGCCTTTCCACTTAGCCCATGTTCATCGCAATAGATGCTGCTTATGGCTTGGGCTGTGTCTTCAATCAGGAAGATGGCGTGTTTTTCAGCAATCGCAAATAGTTTACCCATGTTTGCACACTGCCCAAACAAATGAACCGCAATCACCGCCTTTGTTCTATCAGTAATGGCAGCCTCTACTGCTTCACAATCGATGTTGAATGTGTCGGGATAGACGTCTACAAGTACTGGTTTGGCTCCGAGAAGTGCAATCACTTCAACTGGAGAAATGAATGTGAAAGCAGGCACTATGACTTCGTCTCCAGCACCCACTCCCAAAGCCATTAGGGCAATTTGCAATGCATCTGTTCCGTTAGCGCAAGAAGTAACAAATGCTCCGTCAAGTTTATCACCCAATTCTTCATTGAATGACTTCACCTCTTCACCTCCAATGTATCTAGAAGAATCCAAAACCCTTGCTATAGCCTTGTCGATTTGGGGGCGAATGCGTGCGGTTTGGCCTTCAAGGTCCACCATTTGTATTCTTTTCATCAAAAGCGAAGATACACTCCCTAACTTCGCTACCATGAAATTAACCCATTTTGTGTGTGCCATTGTTGCGACGATTTTTACCATTCAGGTAACTGCCCAAACTGAACGTAACATTGATTCAAAGCTGATCCAAGCCCCACATATTTCATTTCACATTGGTGGGTTTATTCCAGGATTGGAACTCAATGATAGATATGGAACATTTGGCACTGTAGGCGGAACATTTGGAGTTAAGAATAAGAAAAACAATTACTGGGGATTGAAGGCGATGCTTATCACAGGGGCTGATTGTCAGATACCAAATCTTCTAGAAAATCTAATGACAGACAACGGAGAAATCATTGATAATGAAGGTGATATAGCCCAAATCAATGTTTATGGCCGTGGCGGTATGTTTGGCCTAGAAGCTGGAAAAGTGTTTAACGAGGCTCTTCCGTCTCCAAACCCCAATTCAGGATTGTTGTTGAAGATAGGTGCAGGTTCAATACACCATAAAATCAGATTTGATTACACAGAGAATCACATCACACAACTTGAAGGTGATTACTTACCAGGTTACGATAGGCTTACTTGGGGAATCTATGGGTCATTCTTTGCAGGATACTGGTTTATGGATGAAAAGAAACGTATGAATTATTACGCTGGTTTTACAGGATTTGGAGCCCAAACCTACCCAATGCGCACTACCAACTTCGATACGGGCATTCCAGATATCGACCCTCGTAAAGAGTTTGGATTTGGAGTAGAGATAGGATGGGTTCTGCACATCTACGAGAGAGCACCTCAGGAATTTTGGTATTAATCCACGCCATATACATCCTTGTTTACAGCATTGCCATCCCAGTAATGCGAGTTTTTGCTTTGCTCGGAAACAAAAAGTTCAAAGCTCTTTTTGAAATCCACAACTCATCTAGCCCTCCACCTCTGCCCAAATCCAAATACGCCTGGTTCCACTGCGCCTCACTCGGTGAATACGAACAAGCAGCACCAGTCATAGAAGCCTACATAGCTGCTCACTCTTCAACTCCAATCCTTCTCACCCTGTTCTCTCCTTCTGGATACATTCCACTGCGCGACACACCACCGTCGTGGATACGCCCAGAAGATCACATCACAGCATTACCATTTGATACGCCCAGGAGAGTTGCAAAATTCCTCTCAAGCTTCAATTCACAGGCCAAATTCTTCGCAGCAAGCAAATACGATATCTGGCCAACACTTATAAGATCGCTAAATAAGAAATCCATCCCCACTAATGTCTTTGCTGCACATATAACTGAGGACTCTCAGGTGGTGAGATCATCGTATTTGAAATGGATTTGGGCTCAATTATCAGGCATATACACCCAAGGCCAAGACTCAACCGATACGCTTTCAATTGCAGGCTTATCCTCAACGCCCCTAGGCGACCCAAGGGTTGATAGAGTCTTAAATTTAGCGTCATCTTCAACATCTCCAGCAGGCCTCACGGAATGGAAAGCCGACTCTCACCTAACAGTCGCTGGAAGCACATGGCGCCAGGAAGAAGTAAGCCTTGCAACTCTTCCTTGGTCTAGCACAAACAAATTAATCGTCGCCCCACACGACATAAGCCCCCCAAACATCCACAGGGTACTCAACCTTTTCAATGCTACCTCGCCAACTGCATCACTTTTAAGCGAAGGCAACATCTCTACACCCGTAATCATTGTAGACTCAATGGGTCAACTCACATCCATCTACACTTTAGCTGACTTAGCAATTGTAGGAGGAGGGTTTGGTAATGGAATCCACAACATTTTAGAACCTGCAGCTAACGGAATAAACGTTATGACTGGGCCCAATGTGGATCGCTTCCGTGAGGCGTCAATTTTATCGACTGAAGGGGTATTAACTATTGTTCCTGAGGCAAATAGGTTTGCTACTGTTGTTTGGGATTCTATCTCTAAACCCAAACCCCAAAGCACATGGCTAGACTCCCAAAAAGGAAGTGCAATAAAAATAGCCTCAACCTTACCCTAACTTCTAAACTCCTTCTTAACTTTGCCGGCCGATGCCCGGATGGTGGAATTGGTAGACACGTCAGACTTAAAATCTGATGACCTCACGGTCGTGCGGGTTCAAGTCCCGCTCCGGGTACGACCATAAAAAGCCGCGAAAGCGGCTTTTTTCATACCCAAAAAATCATCAAACCACAAAAACAACACGAAGTGGAGGAATGAGATGAGTAAGAGTATCAAGCTTGCTTGAATACTCTTGTGAATCGAGTGACTCATTGCAAGCATCAAGCCAAGTATTAAATATTAACTTTATAATATGTGTTTTCACATTTCGATAGCAAAGAAGAAAAAAAAACTCGAGGAGAGATTCGATGCAAAATTCGAACCTGAAACACTATTTGAGCCTGAGTACTTTTTGTCTGCATTTACACACCCCAAGGTGCCAGTAATTACAAACGAAGATCCTCATACAATCCAATCATTTAATTGGGGTTTGATCCCACATTGGACTAGGGATGAAGAGCAGGCATCTAGCATTAGCACGAAGACTTTCAACGCAAGAATTGAGACAGCTTCTGTAAAACCATCTTTTAGAGATGCTCTAAAAACAAAGCGATGTCTAGTACTTGCAGATGGATTTTTTGAATGGCAAACTGAGGGTAGTTTGAAAACACCTCATTACATCTACAAAAAAGATAATGAACCATTTGCCCTTGCAGGATTGTGGAGTGAATGGGTAAATCGCCAGACTGGGGAAATTCAAAAAACTTTTTCAATACTGACCCAAGATGCCAATCCATTCATGGCTGAAATTCACAACACGAAAAGGCGTCAACCCGTAATATTGTCACGTGGTGCTGAAGGGGTTTGGCTTTCAACTCCAGATGTAAAATCAATTTCAGAAGACGGCTTTAGCACCAAGCTTCAAGCACATAAAATTTCCAAATCGTTCCGCACTCTAGGAAATACTCAAGAAGTAATTGCAAGAGTTTAGTTTGGCTAGTGCAAAATCAATGGGTACCTTGAACTCATGAAGAAACTTAAAGAGAGCGCATTTGTAATTTTAATCTTGGTCTTTATAGTGCTAATTATCTATGGAGAGAAGATTGATAGATCATCAATTAGTACTGTTAAAATCACAGGAGTAGTTGAGAATAATATTGGCGACACGGTGAAATTCCACGGGCCAGACTCTACATATATCACAACTCTTGACACTGTAACAGGAATTTTTGAAATTGAATTTGAGTGGGATAGTTCAGCGTATTTAAACTTCTTCCACGGAGTTGAAAGCACAAGAATGTATGCAAATCCAAATGATGAGATTCACCTTTCAATTAATACAGAGGAATTCGATGAGTCTATTCAATATACTGGTAGCCGCGAAAGTTCTTTCCTAGCTTGGCAATATCTACATGAAGAAGAACAGGATTACCCTGATTTTTATGGAATGGAAGAAGGTGAATTGGATTCAGCACTTTCTAATTACTTCGACCCATACATCAATAGAGCTAGTAGATTTGAAGAGGTAAACCCTGCATTTTATGAGTCATTTGTTGGAGGACTAGAGAGCTCTAAAAATTATATCAGACAGCGAAGAGAAGCCCTTGCTGCATTACCTAAACCTGGTGAGGATCCGTTTGACTTCACTTTCCCAGATAGGGATGGAAACGATGTGAGCTTGTCTGACTTTGTGGGATCTGTGGTGTATGTTGATGTTTGGGCTACATGGTGTGGGCCATGTAGAATGGAGATACCTCATCTTCTTGAAATTGAAGAGGAGTACGCAGATAAGAATGTGAAATTCTTAGGTGTGAGTGTTGATGATAACAAGGAAGCTTGGACTAACATGATAGATGACAAAGGTCTTCACGGAACTCATATTTGTACTGGAGGTTGGAAGTCTCAAATGATGGACGATTATGCAATTAATGGTATTCCAAGGTTTATGGTTTTCGATGCGAATGGTAAAGTTGCGGATCTTAATGCACCACGACCATCTTCAGATGAAATAAGACCATTATTAGATAGCTTGTTATCTAAAGAATAATGAGGCTACTTTCATGGAGTGTTATTCTGTTCCTTTTAGGTTGTGGAACAAGTTCAGATATTGAAAATGACACTCCACGGGAGTGGGCCATAGCTATCCATGGAGGAGCTGGAAATTTTGGGAAAGAACATGTTGACGAAAACGCTCAAGCTCAATATTCAGCATCTTTAAACTCCGCCTTAGAAAGAGGAGAACAATTACTTCAAAGTGGATCATCCGCAACTGACGTAGTAGTTGAAGTAATGAAAATACTAGAGAACGATAGCCTTTTTAACGCTGGTCGTGGAGCAGTATATACCTCTGATGGTACTCACGAATTAGATGCCTCTATAGCTGACGGTCAAACTAGAAACACTGGAGCCGTGACTGGATTGCAGGGGTTTAAGCATCCGATAGATGTTGCAAAATCTGTTATGGATTCAAGCTCTCACGTTTTCTTTAGTGGTCACGGAGCTGGAGAATTTGCTAAATCATTAGGACATGAGGAAGCTGATCCGTCATGGTTTCATACTGACAAAGCATATAATAGATTTAAAAAGGCTGCAGCACGTGCAGGTGATGTTCCGCAACCAGTAGATGAGAAAAAGGGAACTGTTGGATGTGTTGTTTTAGATATGCATGGCAATCTTGCTGCTGGCACATCAACTGGCGGTATGACGTATAAAAAACATGGACGTATAGGTGATAGTCCAGTTATTGGTGCTGGAACTTGGGCTGATAATAGAACTTGTGCAGTCAGTGCTACGGGATGGGGTGAATACTTTATCAGAACGGGAGTAGCCCAAGACATTCACTCAAGAATGCTCTACGCAAACTCATCACTTTCAGAGGCTTGTCGAGGAGCCATTTTTGATGAAATGGGTGCACTAGGTGGAGATGGAGGTGTGGTTGCAGTTTCGTCTACGGGAAAAATTTCACTAGTTTGTAATTCGGCTGGAATGTTCAGAGCATGGTCTTCACCTGATGGTAGAGGCGTAGCGATGTTCACCTCAGACGGAAAAGGAACAGTAGAAATACATTGACATGAATATTGTAAAAAACGTTTTAGCAGTCATCCTAGGAACGATCATTATGATGGTCCTAAACATGGTAATTCTAACAATTGGAATGTCTTTAGGCGTTCCTGACTTTTCTCAAACAGATCTAAGCACTTTAGCGGGCACAGATCTCTTGTTTTTTGCATTGCCATTTTTAGCCCACTCTATCCCCACATTCGTAGGACCTTACCTAGGTGTGAAAATTGCTGCAAGCAATAAATTTCTGATTGCAATGATCATCACTTCATTTCACCTAATGGGAGGAATTTATATGGCATTCTTTTGTGTAGAAATAGACGCACCTACGTGGTATGATCTAACTGATGTGTTGCTGGCGTATGTGCCGATGGGATATTTGGGCTGGAAGCTAGCTAGGTAAATTACTCGTACTTCCAATTCTTCTTTTTACCCTCACCAAGCCATTCAATTGTAGTGGCCAATCTCTTTTCTCTTGTTGCTTCTCTCTTTGCTGAAGTGATCCATTCCAGGTAATCCCTTTTGTATCCTGGAGCAAGTGAGTCAAAAAATGCTTTTACCTTAGGGTTTCTATCTAATTCATAGACCAAATCTTCTGGCACATCAACCTCTATTTTTTTCTTTGCGACTTTGATGCCTTTTACATTGAGCATTACTGCTTCGTGAATGTAAAATGCTAGTTTCTCCTCATCAACTTCCTCATTAGAGCGAAACTTCACCATTCTATTGCCCTTATCCATACACGCTTCATCGTACAAGCCGTGTAGATCTTCAATTCGTGAGCCCTTGAAAAAGTTTAGCCCAACGTGATTTTTAAAATGAGCTAACCAACAAACCATTCCTTTATGGTCATAGTTTGGCGCACTCCATTTCCATCCTTCTTCTAATTGAAATTCATCCTTAAGTAGAATGCCTCTCAATTTTTCAAGTATGGGAATGAAATCCTCTCTTGGTTTTTCTATCTATCCTTCAATCTTTGACATTCATCAATTATCTCAACGCTAAACTGATCGCCCTTTCTTAGATCTTCAATAGTATCAATACCTTCTACAACCTTACCAAAACACGTGTGGTTGCCATCCAGGTGAGCAGTATGCGTCCTTGAAAGTACAATAAAGAATTGAGACCCACCGGTATTCCTTCCAGCATGTGCCATAGAAAGAACTCCCTTGTCGTGGTACTGATTTTCACCGTCAAGTTCGCAATCTATTTCATATCCAGGACCACCAACTCCAGTACCATGAGGACAACCACCTTGGACTACAAAGTCTGGAATTACCCTGTGAAAATTAAGACCGTTGTAAAATCCCTCTTTCGCCAGCTTTACAAAGTTTGCTACTGTGTTTGGAGCATCCTGCTCATAGAATTCAACTTTAAGAGGCCCCTTGTCTGTATTTATGATTGCGTGCATGGTAATTTATTTAGACTGCGAATGTACTTAACTTGTAACTTGAAGAAGATAGAAATGTTTTTAAAACCCCTAAACACAGTATTAGTCTTAGCGCTATCTGCTGTTACAACTTCCATGTATTCTCAGGAAACAGGGAGTAAGCAGTCATTCCATTTGGGTATTTCAGGTATCAGCACTTTTACAACTTCTTTAGTAAATCAACAGTGTTTATCTCCCGTAGATACGGTTTCCTTCAATCCTTTAGACATAGGTTTTTATTGTGGAAATGAATTTGACTTAAAGGGGAACTTCGTACTTGACTTAGAGTTCTTCTACCTCAATAACAAGGTTGAAATTTCAAGGCTAAATAATAGAAGGTTTGAATTACACCAAAACATAGGATGCCTCATTAAGCCTGGAATTGTGTTTAATAACCATCGTGTCTTTCTGAGCACTGGTATAACAGCAGTTTACGCTTTTGATAAGGATGAAGAATTTGGAAATCAGTACGACAGGTTTGATCAAGCAATCTTTCTAGGGGGTGCTTATGATTACAGGATTAACAATTCTCTCTCAGCACATTTGAGCTATGTTCACGCTAAATTCAATTCCATCTCGCACTATACGCCAAATGAATTGAAACAATTCTCAGTTGTTTCACTAGGGTTAAATTATCATTTGGAATGAAAAAAGCCCCCCTTTCGGGAGGCTTTTGCTTTTTAAAGCTTTGAGCGAAAAACGAGACTCGAACTCGCGACCCCAACCTTGGCAAGGTAGTAGTCATAAGCTTGTAAGTCCTTGTAAATAAAGGCATTGTGATGATTATTGATGTAAAGGTGTCACGAAAAGTGTCATGATGAACTTTACAACACCACGCTTGATCAAGGACAAGCAAAACAAATTCACTATTCTATTCTACTTAGAGGGAAAGAGATATAGAGTTGCTAATGGGAAGAAATTTGGAATTGATATACATCCTAATAAAGTTCCAATCACTGATAGATTTAATGAAGCAAATAATCTTTTGTTTAGGATACATAAGGCTTTAATAGAGGGATGGGGTCAATCAACTTCTTTAAGAGATACGTTCTTAAAATCTGTGCAAAATCATAGCATTAGTATTGATGCAAAAGAAACGTATAAAGATTCAATGCAAAGGACTCTATCTCGCTTAGAATCATTTTTGAAGACATCTACAATAGGACAGATAAACATTAAACATGTGACTACTCTTCATTGTATGGCATTTCTGAATTCAAAATGCTATACTCCTAATAGTTATAACACAGAGAGAAAACATCTCAGTAGTTTTTTCAGTAAGCTATTTAAACCTGAAAACATTACAAATCCAATATCATCAATCCCCGTTTTAAAGTCCAAACCAGCCCTTCACAAGCCCTTTAAAGACGTTTCTACTGTGCTAGAAGACATCAAGTCATTTAATGAGAATCTGTTCCTCTGTTGCCTTCTAACGTACGGTTGTTTGCTAAGGCCTCACCAAGAGATACGTAACCTTAAGTGGGGAGACTTTAGTGAGGATATGAAGCATATATCTCTATCTGGTAGACGCAACAAGAGCGGTAGGAATAGAATCGTTCCTCTCAACCCATACATACTTCAATACCTAGACAGAAAAGAAGACAGGCTCAACATCTTTACAAACGAAGAGAAGCCTTTCAATAAGGATTACTTCAAGACACTATGGAGCAGGTACAAAGCTCAATCTTCTGTTCTAGAAGATCTACAGACGCTGTATTCATTCAGGCACACAGGAGCTATTGAAATCTATAAGAGGACAAACAATCTATCTATACTACAGCAAGCGATGGGTCATTCAACTCTTGCTGTTACGTTAGGTTATTTACGTGGGTTAGAGATACCGAGCTTAAGACTTGAAGATATGCCAATGCTATGAGTAGCATGAATGTTGTAAAAACAATGATTTAAGACTTTATATAAGTACTACTGTCTATTGATGTTCCAAATTGTAAAATACATGTAGACTGCAAAAATAATGCCCCCTACGATCCACATAGATGCACTCATTCTTGATTGATTTTGTCGATTACCAAATAAAATACGAGTAATGTTACAGGCCAATGTGAAGTGTATTGAGCCTCAGTAACACGATCATTAATTCCTAACCACACTGAATAAAACAATGCTAATAATGCAATTGCTACTGGTGTCCATTTAATATACTTTTTCATTAAATAAGTCTTTAAGCAAATTAATATACCAATATTATTGGGTTTTTTCCAATATTTTACATTAGTACATTAGATGTCAGGAATAACATTTGAAAAATGCTACAGAAGGATAGCGTCTTGAGAAATAGTATTAGAAATAACAGGCATACTGGAGCTATAGAAATCTATAAGAGAACAAAGAATCTATCTATCCTACAGCAAGCGATGGGCCATTCAACTCTTGCTGTTACGTTAGGTTATGTACGTGGGTTAGAGATACCTAGCTTAAGACTTGAAGGTATGCCGAGGCTAAGAGTAACGTAGAGATTTTAACACCAATTCATTTGTTATGAGAATTCAATTTGACAAAAGATTATGGATAAAAGCAACAATAGAGTTAAAAAATCCACTAGGACAATGCTGGGAGGTAATTACATCAGAAAATCATTTAGAACTATTTCATCCCTTTATTGTAAGTCATTTTGGTGAACGGTTATCGTCTATTGGAGATAAAGACAAGATTGTCTACATGAATAAGCTTAATTTCACTAGAGAAGTAATTTCTATTTATAAGCCAATAGATGTTCCTACAGATACGTTAGGTCATCACTGGTGTGGTTACGATTTATTAGTTGGTAGGAAAAAAAAATCATTAGTAAAATGGCGAATTGTAAACCACTCTAGTGGAAGAGTTGAGTTATCAATAACAGTTTGGCCGCACACAATCAGCGGTTACAATAAAATAACAAAGTTTCTTGTTTTTAATTTTTATATAAAACCACAAATCAGAAAATATTTAAAGAGTGTTACACAAGGATTTAAATACTATATCGAAACAAAAGAAATTGTCGAAAAAGAACAATTTGGAAAACATAAGTGGTTTTCTCAATAAACTAAATAAATAGAAAAAGACTCTAGATTATACAGGTGATCATCTAGTAAGTGTTGGTGATCTGTTGGAATTCTTGATTCTATTTTGTAACCAATGTGAATAGATTCCTCTTAAAGCTTTCCCATTACCTCTATGAATCCTTTTAAGAAGCTATCCACCTCTATCCTACTCTTGCTGTTACTTATTGCGAAGCAATACTGTCTTTAAGACTTGAAGATATGCTGAGGCTGTGATTACCTTACAGGTCTTAAAACCAATCTCATGAGACTTTTTATTGCTGCTTTAGCTTGTTTGATTAGTGTTGCTCTTATAGCTCAAAATAACTATTCTTTAAATTTTGATGGCGAAAATGATTTTGTCGATTTGTCAAACGTAACAAGCCTATTACTTACATCTGGATCGATTTCTATAGATTTTAAAATTCCATCAAATCAAACTTATGATATTGATGAATCTCAATTTATTAATCCTTCATATGGACTCTTTGCAATTGATAATGGTCAAGGAGACCCTCTTGTAGTTAGAATAGGTGCAGGTTGTTATTCTGAATCTTCAACGATATCATTAGAAGATGATGATTGTGGACAAAGTAATCCAAATGTAAGAGCATTCTTCGGTAATGATTCATATCAATTATTTGATAATCAGTGGCATAATATAACTTTGGTTTCAAATGAATCAGGACATGAATTATATTTGGATGGACTGGCTCTTACACTTACCTATACACTTGGAGATAGTTCAATCAATTTATGGCCAAATGACTATTCTGTTTGTAGAATAGGTTCTGGGCTGTTTGATGCTTCTTCTTATCTTGGAAATATTGATAATGTCATTATTTGGGGGTTCCGTTTGACTGATAATCAAATCCAAGAATATATTACATGTAAGCCTACTGGCGATGAAGATGGGTTAATTGGATATTGGGATTTTAATGAAGGCCAAGGAGATATAGTTGTCGATCTTTCTCCACACTCTACTCAAGGAGTAGTTAACGGTGCATTATGGAGCACAGATACCCCTGAACAAAACTGTAATTATAGTAATACTTTAGGACCTTGTAACAACCAGACATCTATCACATATCAAGGATATGAATATGACGTTGTAGAGATTGGGGATCAGTGCTGGTTTGCTGAGAACTGTCGGTATTTGCCTGAAGTTTCAACAGCAAGTCAAGAGAGTGAAACTGAGCCTTATTATTATGTTTATGATTATGACGGAACAGATGTTGAAGATGCTAAAGCAACTAATAGCTACCAGATATATGGGGCTCTTTACAATTGGCCTGCAGTTATGACTGAAGGCATATGTCCAAGTGGTTGGCATATCCCATCAGATGAAGAATGGCAAACTATGGAGATGTCCTTAGGCATGAGTGAATCAGAGGCTACAAGCGTTGGCTGGAGAGGCATAGATGAAGGTTATAAAATGAAATCTACCTCTGGATGGAATAATAATGGAAACGGTGATAATTCAAGCGGATTTAATGCTTTGCCAGGCGGCTCGATCATCAACGGTGGTTTCAACTATTATGGTAACTACGGGGACTGGTGGACTTCTTCAGAGTCTGGTGTTGGCTCATGGTTACGTACACTGAAACACAGTGAGTTCAATGTCAGAAGAGGCGACGACTATCGAAAAAACGGGTTCTCTGCTCGTTGTGTTACAGAACAACTTATCGTCTTAATATCTGGATGTACAGACGATCAAGCGTGTAACTTTAATGAAAATGCTGTTGAAGATGATGGAAGCTGTGAATATATAATTCCAGTTGACCTTGGAGAAAATATTGAAACTTGTGATGAATCAGTCATACTAGATGCTGGTGCTGGATATGATTCGTACACATGGAGTACTGGTGAAACAACTCAAACTATTGAAGTAACCGAATCTGGAGAGTATGGCGTTGAAGTCACATCTTTTTCAAACAACATGGATGAAATTCAGGGATATAATTTAATAGGCACTTTTGAGTCTAACAAATACTTCATATCTGAAAATTCAATACTTTGGGAAGAAGCAAGAGAAATATCAGAAAATATAGGTGGACACCTGGTTACAATAACCTCTTCTGAAGAAAATGATTTTATATGGACAGCTGTTTACAATAACGGTTTAAATCCTGGTGGTTCAAATAATTATCAGGCATGGATTGGATTATTTCAAAATGTAGATTCACCAAATTATAATGAACCTGATGGTGGCTGGGAGTGGGTGACAGGTGAAGAAATATCATATGAAAACTGGGCAGATGGCCTACCAAATAACTTCGCAGATGGTTATTATGCACATATAACTGACGGAGGAAATACAGATTGTTATTCAGGAAACATATTATGTGGTGTATGGGATGATGCTGGATATACAAACAATTTAACAACTGCATTCTATGTCGTTGAGTTTGAAAACCTCAGTATCTGCTCAGATATTTCTAACATTACTGTCAATTTTAATTCATCTGGCTGTACAGATGAAACCGCTTGCAATTATAACGCAGAAGCTACGTGCGATGACGGAAGCTGTGAGTATATAACTCCAGTTGATTTAGGAGATGATATTGAAACATGTGAGGAATCAGTTACACTAGATGCAGGAGCTGGATATGATTTATATTTGTGGAGTACAGGAGAAACAACACAAACTATTGAAGTAACCGAATCTGGTGATTATAGTGTTGAAACAAGTATAGGAGATGGTGCAGCAATTAACTTTAATGGTAATAGTGAGTATATTGAAATTCCTCAAAGTAATAGTTTGAGCGTTAGTCTAAACATGAGTTGGATGGGGTGGTTTTATTTTAACTCACTAGATCAACCTCATGGCATTTTTGCTAATAATTCAGGTTACAATACCAATGGTTATTTTATCAATACGGGTAATACTGAATTTACTGAGAACTCATCTAATGAATTCTCACACATTTTTTTCAGTTCTGCAATTGGAAATTCAAATCAGCTTGCACAAACATGGTCTACACCAGACGTCATATCTAGCCAAACGTGGCATCATGTAGCTGTTATTCTTGAAAATGGAATTGCAAAACTTTACGTTGATGGAAATCTATCTGTAATGGATAATAATTTTAATCAATACAATGTAAATGAACACCAAATTCAAAATACAAACTCAAATATTTTCATTGGATCGGGAACGGATTTTACGGGAGTACCGACTCAGTTTTTTAATGGGAAAATAGATCAGATTTCAATTTGGGATATTTCATTAAGTGCTGAGCAAATAAATTCATTTATCAATTGCGGACCTTCTGGCAACGAATCAGGTATAGTTGGTTTATGGGAGGTAAAAGAAAATAACGGATCAGAAATTTATGATTCATCATCAAATGAAAATAATGGCATTATTAATGGTGGTGAATGGACAACTGAAACAAACAATCAAAGCTGTACAAGCTTTTGCTCAGATTATAATTCTGTGTCAGTTAATTTTATCTTATCAGGTTGCACAGATCAAGAAAGCTGCAACTACTCCCCTGACGCAAACCAAGACGACGGAAGCTGTCTCTACATTGACGAGTGCGGAGAGTGCGGTGGTGAAGGAATCCTTTCTGGGGAATGCGACTGTGACGGGAATACTCTAGATGCTTTAGGAGTATGCGGTGGTGGATGCTGGGGTGACTTCAATAGCAACGGTATATGCGATAATGAAGACATCTTCGGATGTACGTATGAAGACGCAAACAACTACAACGCTGAAGCAACAGCAGATGACGGTAGCTGTATCTACAATGAAGTCTGTGTTGGTGATTTATTCGAAGACGGGTATATAACTATTCAAGATCTCATGATACTTCTTGCTGTATACGGTACTACATGTGAATAGNTGTAAATTAGAAGTCTAAAACCAACTTTGTTATGCAACGACTTCTTTCTATTGCACTATCATGCTTGTTTGCTGTTNCTCTATCAGCACAAGAACCAAGCATCACCTACCCGTACAACCCAGACTCTAATACAGACTCTTTAATCGGGGCTTCTGATCTTGTTGACTTCCTACCGTTCTACGGTGAAGAGTTCACTCCAGAACCTCTTACTATTGAAGGTATGAGCGTAGAAGAATGGATGGAGCAACAGAGTAGTTCAAGTGGTGGTGGGTGTGATTATCAATTTCCAGAAGGATTACATGGGGAGCCTGTTATTATTGATGTAACTTCAGGTTATACTGTTCCGTCTGGTGAAAATTTATACATAACAAGTTCTTGGGCAGAAAACGGACAAGCTTATTTAACCATTGGAGGAATACATGCAATCCAAGTGGGTAATCATGGATCTCCTTTGATTGCTAAAGCAGGTGATAGTATTGATTGGATTACAACAACCAATGTACCAAGTTCTGTTTTGTGTATGGGTATCTTGGTTGATCAGAACCCTCAAGTTCAAATAGTTTCAATTGATTTAATGACAGAAAATTATACTGTTCCATTATCTAAAAAAATGGTTCTTTACCATGGGTATCATGAAGGATCTACAGGTTTTATAAATGTTAATGAACAGGTTGTTTTTGAAGCATGGAGTAGACCCCTTCCTTTGTTTTTAAATGCTGGCGATATTGTTAGTGTGTCAGGATCTCCAACTTATACTTCTGCTTTTGGTTACTTGGTAGACGAAGACTACTTCGCTGATTGCGGAGGAGGTGGTAGTGTTGACATCTCTGGTTTACAAGAACAAATAGATGCTGTTGCTGCTGACTCATATGCTGCTGATGCAGCTCTACTAACAGCTTCTGATAATGCTGATGATGAACTACAAGCTCAGATAGATGCTAATGCAGTGGCAGATCAAATAGAATCTCAAGCAGGGACTGAAGCTGATGCTCTATTATTGATAGAAATAAATCAAAATCAGTCTGAAGTTGAAACAGAAATCAATCTTCTTCAATCAGGGTTATCCGACAACTATACATCTGATGTTCAAGAGTCAATTGCTGGTGATGTAGCAGATGCTGAACTACAAACTCAGATAAATGCTAATGCAGCAGCAAACCTAGAAGCTGTTGCAGAACTTCAAGCACAGTTAGATGCAGCACTAGCAGCTAATGCAGAGCTTCAAGCACAATTAGAAGAATTACAAAACAATTCTAGTGTTAGTGTTTCAACATTTGGTGATACTCTAACTGTAAATGGAGAAAGTGTAATTATCCCAGGAGTGAGTCAAAACAATGCACCATCTGAAATATTTGGTACATTATCAGATATTAATGGAAATATATATTCAACAGTTCAGTTAGGATCACAAGAATGGATGACTGAGAATTTAAAGGTTACTAACTTTTCAAATGGAGACCCGATAACATTAAATGCAAATGGTGCTAACCCTTGTGATGAACCTGCATACAGAGAACAAGGAAATGGTTCACATATATATTATAATGGTTATGTAATCCTTGATAATAGAAAAATATGTCCATCTGGATGGCATGTGCCAACAAAATCAGATTATGAAGAAGTACTTAATTTTTTTAATGGAATACAACTAGAAGAAAATCAATGGGCTGAAGTGGGGGCAGTTTTAAAATCAACCTACACTCAAGGAATGTTTACATGGAATGACCCTTATGCAGGAAATAACTATAGTCATTTAAATATATTACCCACTGAGATGATGTATTGTTCTTCAAATTCAACATTCTATTCTGATGAAGCTCATTTGTGGACGACTGAAGCATTATTTGGCAATCATATGTACATGGGGTTAAACGGATATAATAATAATGTTAACTTTTATGGACATAATGGATATCCATCAACATATTTTGCTGCATGTAGATGTGTAAAGGACTAAAACAAACCTATTGAGAGGTGGGATTATATATATACAGGGACGGTAGGCTACCTAAACCGAAACCGAATATTCAAGGGGGAGGGTACACTATTGAGATGAAAGCCGCTGTATGTTTCAGCTTTTAGTGTTGATCAAATGTGGTAAAGTCTGGCAGTAAGTCTGGCAGTAAACGGTAAAAATAGCTTAATTTTATAGTGTTCATTAAATACTAACATGCTAGAGATATAGATGTAACTAGCAAGATGTTTTTTACTGAATAGTCCGTAAACACTATAAAAAAACCCCTACGACATCGAAGGGGCTTTTGTAGCGAGGGGGAGACTCGAACTCCCGACCTCAGGATTATGAATCCTGCGCTCTAACCGGCTGAGCTACCTCGCCAAAGAGGGCGCAAAGATAATCCACTGAACTCGTAATACAAGACTATTCACATTGAAAACCAAATAAAGTCAAGAATTCCAATAAGTCCTGAGTTGTCACTGAAAGATCACCATTGAAATCACCAGGACAAGTGCTTGTGTTTGCACCATCTATTACCCCTTGATTGTAGCCATCTTCATATGCTGCATCGTAATTGCATTCTTCAAACACACAGCTACCATCGTCTAAAGTGGCATCAGGGCTGAAGTTTGTTGCTGATGAATATGTACAGCCTAGAATGTCACTAGAAACGGCACTAGATAAAATGAAATCACTGATGATTGGAAGATGATCTGAAGTGTAGAAGGTATCACCTGGTTCTAGGCCAAATTCGCTGAGAACTGAACTGGTGAGCATGCCTGCGTCAAGGGTAAAGGACTTTACTAGGTCCATGACGCTGTTTGAGTAGAAAATGAAGTCAAGACGGCCTGGAGGGTATTCGCCGACAGAGGGATTGTTTGTGTTTGCTCTCCAGGTATGAGCTGAGGGATTGGTGGTGATGCGGCAAATGGCATCTGAGAGTGGGGTGTCGTCCCAATCTGGCAGGCCGCCTGGGCCAAACTGGTTGGTGTCGGAGATAGTGCCGTTTACTATGGTTTGGTATTGCTCGTTGAGGCCAACAAGGTTCATGTCGCCAGCGAAAGTGAAGGGGGTGTTAAGGGGGATTTGGCCTACACCTCCCTCCTCCTGAATGTCTAGAATGAAGTTTACAAAAGAATCAAAATGGAATTGTCGTCCTGCGTCATTTCCACAGCAAGGTGGGTGGGCGTATAGGGTTAGGAAATCTGAGTCAAATTCACTGTCTGGCAGGTTGACGAGTGATGCTCCGATTTTACTTGAGACGCTCCAGCTCTGAGTGATGGGGTACTTTGAGACAGCCATTACATCGCCGTTTTTGGCCGTGTACCATTCAGGATAATCTATATAGTCGGCGAAATAGTTGAGCATTTGAGATTGACTTACTTCACTTGCTTCAGAAAAGGAGATGATATCAGGGTCTAGGGCATTGATGATTCTTGCAAACTCATCCTCGTAATCAAATAGGTTGTGTTGAAGGTTATAGGCAAGTAGACGTATATCTACTTCTGGGGCTTTTGCTAGGCTAATATTTGGAAGGTTAGTGTAATTGTCGTGGAATTGGTAAGCGAGGGTTAGGCCTTGGTTTGGTATAACATCTCCTGAAAAATGCTCTTTTACTAAAATGGCAATCTCATCTTCAAATTGATCGCGTTCAATCATTACCTCAAATTCATTGGAAGTGATGGTGGGCATGGGTACAACGCCAAGTTCGTAGAATGACATCGTGTAGAATTCAGGATAATCAACGTCATTGTAAATCTGCCTGTTTTGAAAATCTATGCCAAACTCAGAGCCAATCACATTCGATGAAGGATAACCTGTAGTTGGGTCATTGTCGATGTCTAAGAAAATTCTAATGCTCGCTAGATCGTCTTCGTCTACAAGGTCTACTTCTTCGTCTAGTTTAATGCGTATATACAAGTAACCAGCGTCATTGGTTATACTGATTTCTTCGAGTTCAGTTCCGTTGGAATCGCTGTTAGAATCGTCAAATGTGAGAATGTTCTCTGCTGAAGACCAATCGTCGAAAAAACCGTCGATTGTGATTTGAGATATCGCTCGGGTTGAGCAAAAAACCAATAGAATTAAAACCAAATTCCTCATAATCATAAAATTACTATATCTATCGAAAGTTTTGATTGTAAATGGACTTCAAAATTGTATCTTGCGACCTGTCAAAACTTGACTCAATGGATAAAGAAAAATTCTCAATCGAATACCCCATAAACAGTAGTAAAGGAGTGCTTTACAACTGTTTTAGCACGCCTAGTGGATTAGCTGAATGGTTTTGTGATGATGTGAACATCAAGAAGGAAGTGCATACATTTATCTGGGATGGGTCGGAAGAAGCTGCTAGACTCGTAAGTAAAAAGAAGGATGAATTCGTTAAGTTCAAATGGTTAGAAGCTGAAGAAGATGGCGAGAACACATACTTTGAGCTTAGAATCAAGATTGACGAAATGACTGGTGACAGAGCGATTATCATTACTGATTTCGCTGATGAGGACGATATTGAGGATGCTAAGGAGCTATGGATGGCTCAACTAGACAAACTCAAGAGAGTACTTGGGGGTTAAGCCTTCAGGAAAAATTCCCTTACTAATTCAAGATATTCAGGGGTGAATTCTCTGTTATATCCTACTCCACTTTCTAGTGTTAATGTGTTGTCAAGGTATTTTTTTACTGACTTTGAACACACTGCAATCAATCTTATTGGCTGATGATCTTCTGTTGCTTTGACCTTGTGTGATCCATTGTAAGTCAACCCAGAATGACCGCAGGCATCCACAAATTCTTCCTCTCGATTTACAGGCCAAACCACAACTACCCTCCCTCCTTCATTCAATAACGACATAGCTCCTTGAAGGAACTCCTGAATTGGCAAGTGATCTTGGTGTCTAGCCATATTACGAGCCTCGTCAGGAGACTTTGATGTTCCATCGTAGTAAGGCGGATTGCAAACTATCAAATCGTATTTATCTGAACATGACGAAGCCCAATCTTGAAATGACGATTAAATGCAGGTTAAACGATCCGAGAATGGGCTGCAAGAAAAGTTCTCTATGGCTTGAGAAGCTGCTTCTGGGTTGAGTTCTACAGCGTCGACAAATGCTTTGGGAAATCTTTGGGCTAGCATAAGTGCTACGATGCCGCAGCCCGTTCCAACATCAACTATGCGTTGAGGATTGGGGTGGTCTGATAGAGTGCCTAATAGAACCGCGTCTGTCCCAATCTTCATTGCACATCTGTCGTCGTGTACAGTGAAGCGTTTGAACTCCATTTTGCGGTTTTTGGACTTACCCATTCCCCTCCTTACGCTTCATCCAAGTGTCAAAGTCAGGAAAATCCTCTACTCTGTTTTCAGGGGCTTCAGATAAAGGCTCAACTTCAACTGAACGCTCATGCATGTTTGAAGGAAGTTGCCTGTACAACTCAGTACCCTCAACCTTGTGATTGTACATGTCATCGCTCACTTCTTTCACTCTTTTTGCAGGATTGCCAACAACTAGGCTCCTAGGTTCGAAAACCTTGTTTGCAGGCACAAGGCTTAAGGCTCCAACAAAAGATCCATCCCCTAGGACTACGTCGTCCATCACTACAGAATTCATTCCTACTAGCACTTGCTCTCCGAGCTCAGCTCCGTGAATAACAGCTCCGTGACCTACGTGGGCTCCGTCTTTCAAAATGACTGACTTACCAGGGAACATGTGCAGTGTGCAATTTTCTTGGACATTGCAACCGTCACCGATAATCACCTTACCCCAATCTCCGCGCAATACCGCCCCAGGGCCTATGTAGCAATCCTTGCCTATGGTTACGTGACCAATGACAACAGCTGTTGGATGAACGTATGAAGTTGGATGAATTACAGGGATCATCCCCTTGAAGGACATGATCATGCCTTTGAGTTTTTGATGACTACAGCGTAGCCTTGGCCTACACCAATGCAAAGTGTTACAAGACCATATTTACCTCCTGTTCTTTGGAGTTGTCTTGCTGCTGCTAGCAGAATCCTTGATCCAGTTACTCCTAATGGATGGCCGAGTGAAATACCGCCACCGTTGGGGTTAATTCTAGGATCGTCGTCAGCAAGACCCCATTCTCTTATGCAGGCAAGTGCTTGGGCTGCAAATGCCTCATTTAATTCTATTACATCAAGGTCGTTGAATCCTATACCTGCTCGCTTCAGAGCAAGTTCCGAAGCCTTCACTGGACCTATGCCCATAATCCTAGGTTCAACACCAACTACTGCGCTTGAAATAATCTCAGCTAGTGGCTCTAGTCCCTGATCCTTTAATCCTTGAGCGTTTGCTAGAAGCAATGCAGCCGAGCCATCGTTCAGTCCACTTGAGTTACCTGCAGTCACTGTACCTCCTTCTTTGCGAAAGGCAGGTCTAAGCTTTGCGAGGATTTCTGTTGTAGTACCTGGTTTTATGAATTCGTCGTGCTCGAAAATGAGATCGTCCTGCTTACGTCTTGGTATACTTACTGACACTATCTCTTCAGCCAGTCTACCTTCATCTCTAGCGGCAGTAGCCCTCATATGCGATCTGTAGGCAAAAGTATCCTGATCGACTCTGCTGATATTGTACATGTCAACTAGGTTTTCAGCAGTTACACCCATGCCGTCTGTGCCGTATGCTTCGTGAAGCTTAGGATTTACGAATCTCCAGCCAAAACTAGAATCGTGCATAGCAGCGTCTCTACCAAATGGCTTTGACACCTTAGAAATAACCCAAGGCCCTCTAGTCATATTCTCAACTCCTCCTGCAATTGCAATATTTGCATCGCCTAGGGCAAGCATTCTTGAAGCATTTGCTGCTGCTGCTAAACCTGATGCGCAAAGTCTGTTGATCGTCTCACCTGGAACAGTATGAGGCATTCCTGCTAGCAGAAGTGCCATTCTTGCAACATTCCTATTGTCCTCACCTGCTTGGTTTGCACAACCAAGAATCACATCTCCAACAGAAGCTGGATCCAACCCGCTATTGCGTCTTAATAGTTCAGAAATAGTATGAGCCGCCAAATCATCGGTTCTCACTGTTGATAGTGTTCCGCCGAAGTTTCCAATGGGAGTTCTAATCCCGTCAACTAAGAATGCATCCATCTGACAAAGATATTATCTTTACGACATGAATATTGCCATTGCCTCCACCTTCCATCCCTATAGAGGAGGCATTGCTGCCTTTAATGATAGACTTGCTCTTAGCTTGAAGGACGCAGGACACAATGTTCACTGCTTAAATTGGAGCAGACAATACCCCTCTTTACTTTTCCCTGGGGAAACCCAAACCATTAGTGGACACAACAGACCCAAGGGTTCAGATGCTCCTTTAGACTCTATCAACCCTCGTTCATGGCGGTCTACAGCAAAGCGAATTTTAGAGAAGGGAGATATTGAAATTCTGATTTTGCCTTTCTGGCATGCATCACTAGCTCCTGCACTCCGAAGTGTTGCAAAAAGAGTAAAGAAGCTGAGTCCCAACACTAGAGTAGTTGCGCTAATGCACAATGCATCATCGCACGATGGATCATCAGTAGATAAATGGCTAACTAAGAGGTTCTTAAAACAAGTAGATTCTGCAATAACGCTTAGTGACTCAGTGAAAAATGGGGTTATTAAACTAAGAAGTGATTTAGATTGCAAGGTTCTTTTTCACCCATTGTACGACCACTATACACCGGCGATAAACAAGGATGAAGCTAGGGCTAAGCTTGGGATATCTTCTGAAGTTGATTTGGGATTGTTTTTTGGGTTGATTAGGCCTTATAAGGGACTTGACGTGCTTCTAGAGTCTATGGCAAATACCAGTAATCATTTGTTGATTGCTGGTGAATCATATGAAAACTGGGGTAACTACTCTAAGCTGATTGACAAGTACAATCTTGGCGATCGAATTCACACCATCTCTAGATTTGTGGATGAGGATGAGCTACCTGTGATTTTTGGAGCTTCAGATTGCTTGATACTTCCATACAAGAAGGCTTCGCAGAGTGGTGTTGTTGCAACTGCACTTCACTACAACACGCCCATTATAGCTTCGAGAGTTGGGGATTTAGAAAACTCCGTAATTGAAGGAAAGACTGGGAAACTTGTGCACCCTCAAAGAGCTGAGGAATTGGGGGATGCAATCAATGATTGGTTCTCAAATCCACAGTCTAAAGACTCTGTTTCTAAAGAATACAGGACTATCAAAGAGGAGAAATCTTGGAGCAAATTTGCAGATCAGTTATTGATCTGAATCAAGTCAAAAAGATTAACGAGAAGTGGGTTGAATACGAAGGTTTGGACTAAAACAACCTGACCATCTTCTGTAACTCCATACAAGTGTTCTTCATCCTTTTCATAAAGGAAAACAGTAGTAGAAACTCCTTCAAAATCAGAACACGAAAGCGTATAAGCTGGAGAGGTGTTTTTCAAACTATCCTCTTGTTCAACAGTCAATCGGCTATTAAAAGATTCGAAGTGCACCTTCTTAAATCGCAGGAATTGCTCTTGAATCCTTAACGTATCGTTATATCCTATCTCAATACCACTATTGATAAACAGGTCTAGCACCCCGTTTGTATCAGCTTTGAGGGTGTAAGAGTTATTATCGTCTGTGTGGTTTAAGAATTTTACTGATTGAAGAGTTCTTTGGGGATAGTTGAAGATGCCAGTGTATTTCCACTCCTCCTCATTTGTAAAGAATCTGGTTGTAAGGAACCCTGTGAAGCCCTCCATGTGAACGATGAATGGCTCAGATGCCTTTCCCTCTTCTGGAGTTTCTAGAAGCATGTATGTTCCAGTGTGGCTAGGGGTAGATGTGCCTACATACCAAATCTTCTCAGGAAGGTCACCCCCTGTATAAATTTCCACCTTCTTTGCTGATGCTGCTAGATTTCTGATGACCGTTGCTCTCATCTTTTCGGTGATCGCACCCTTAACTCTAGCTCTATCGAATGTTTTTAGAAGTAGATCTGTCGACGATTTACGCGCCTTGAATTCTCCATTAAGCATAAAGTACTCGTCTCCTTTTTCCCTTTCTAATAGTGTAGTGCCAAAATTATCCGCGATGAATATCTTCACAACCTCAGACGTATCCTCAATTGCAAAGTCTGCCATCTTTTCAGAAGAAATGTTTCCTGGGTTGTCTTCTAAATACCAAAGCACGCCAGTACCCAGTGTTACAAGGACTAACAGGAAAAACAATCTTAGGTTTGATTTCATTTTGGGGCGTATTTAATCTGTCTGAATTTTAAAAGTACAATTGCAATCAAAATTACAATTAGCAAAGGAAGTCCAATCGCAACACTTTGCCAACCTAATCTGCTTTGTGCGAATTTCTCTTCATCTAAAGATCTAAGAGTAATCGTCCTTGATCTCACTGAAATGATTGAATTCTCATCCAACAAGTGATTGACTGCGTTTAAAAGGAACTCCTTGTTGTCATAAACAACGTCTTGAGCATACCGATCGTATCCCAATGGATAAATCTGTAGTCCTTTTGGCGTTTCTACAACCTTGTTTCTACATATATCACCATCTGATATCACTATCATCGCTGACGGCCTTCCCTCCTCTCTAAAAGCGAAGTCAGCATCTTGTGTAAATGCTGGAGGTAAAATGTCAGTGAAGTGTGATTTGAATTTCCCCTC
>PBNL01000004.1 GCA_002723115.1 Methanobacteriota archaeon
TAGTTGGACACTTTTTCTGTTGTTTCAGAGGGCTAATGCACAAACCCACTGATTTGTTTAGTCTCAATCAAAGGGCTCGCAGTGGGTCTTGTCAAACGCTAGCGTCTGAGTCGTACTACTTGAATCAGTGGACTTAGCAATGGTTTCAACCGTTTAACAGTAGCATAACAGTATATATGAAAACCCAAGCATGTTGAAAAACGATGGAACATCAACACGTTTTGTGCCGAGTGTTTCTGAATGGATAAAGTGGGGTGAGCTCAATCAAAGATATCCCGATGAATATCCACTTATTCCAGATTCATCTCTACCTGAATCATCAATTGGTTTAGAACAAATTATTTCTGAATCTATCGAAACATCTCTCCCTCGTTTACCTTGGGGCAGTCACAAAGCTTTGATTGTTACACTGTATTCAAATCATTATCCGCTTGTAAATATGGTACCAGAGAAGGAGTATGTGCACAATGTATTAACAAACGGTGGGTTTGATGTAGTTTCCATTGATGCGAACGAGAACGATGATCCAGATGTATTTCGCAAAAAACTAGCGAGCAACCATTGGGATATTCTTCATTTCATTGGACATATGAATGGCAAAGAAAATCAAATTGGGTTAACTGGTAAATTATCTGCTGCGGATTTCGTAGCATCTTGTTGTCGAGCAGCCCCCCCTCGCCTCGTTGTACTAAACGCATGTAGGAGTGGTGACACAACTGCAGATACAGAAGTTGCAGGTATTTCCGGCCCAATTGCTGAACAGTTTTGCCTACGTGGAGTTGATGCTGTAATTGCTTCAAGATGGAATATTTGGGACACAGCATCTGCTAACTTTAGCAAGAAATTTTGGCCAAGCCTAATGAGTTCAATCACAGATTTTGACCCGAAGAGTGATATCAGATTAGAGGTCGAATCATCTCTATTAGAAGCAAGGAAATATCTGAAATCACTCCATCATGAAAGAGATGCATGTTGGCTATCGTATAAATTGTTCAAGTCTAGAGATGACGGCTGCATTATTCCATCAAATCAAGTTCATGCCTATCCTATTGACCACTCCCACCCTCCTTTCGTTGAACTAGAGAACCATGTAAAGATTTGTGAATATCTTGGCCCAGGAGGTGCTGGCCTCTATCTTATGGCAGCACCAGCTTGTACTGGAAAAACGACAACCGTTCGCTTAGCTTTGAAATCACTGGGTATTAATCACGAAAATCTGTGCTTCATTTCTCTTCGCCATGATGATTCAATGTCTATAATTAACCAATTGTATGAGGCATTGTATGACTTAGAAAAGGCCCCTTTTCACCCTCTTGTTTTAGATGATGCTGAGATATTAATCAACCACGTAGACTCAGAAATACCTCAAAAAATATTTGAGATATCAAAACGAGTGCCTCTACTACTGATTATGCGAGAAAGAGCTGAAATGGGCGGATTTAATGCAATCCCCTTCCTGAAAATGGACCACTCTTCTGATGAATTAATGAAATTAAGGCCACATCATCCTTATCAAAAAACATTTCATGAATATCTATCGAAATGGGAGTTTGAAATTGATATTGATGATGTTGAGTTACTGCTTACTAGAATGCAGAATAGACTGTATAAATTGCCTCATTTCTTTGAAGCAGCAAGTAATGGAAATACTGACTTCGATCTTCTAGAATATTCAATTGACGCGCCCCTCCTAAATAGGTTGGATTCGATTACACAAGATGAACTTCTTGCTTTGCAAATGATTTCCGAAATGCCTACTCCAATAATATCCAAGATTAGAGCCGAAATGGCATGGACATTATTGCGTAGAGATGGGTACGTTTCATCACCTGAAACAATTTTCAAAACACTAGACTTGCTTGGAATTGCCCAAGAATATCATTCTCCAGAACAAGTGCCTTCTGCGCATGAAATTGACGATAAGTTTCTGAGTAGAATTCCTGATAATTTAAAAAACGCAATAACATTACAAGACGAACATATAGAGTTGTTAAAATCACAATTTCCTAAACAGGACCGGGATGAAATGAGCGAAATTCCATATTTTGTCCATTTTTTGTATCAAGGCTATACTGTTAATCACAATGTAATATCGCGAATAAAGGAAATTCCGGACCATCCACATCTAATCTTAGCTAGGAGAGCATGTATTTCGGCATTTGATGCATTTGATATGGCCAGTATCCCCCGTCTTTCTGATGGATATGATGAGCCAGAGATGCTTGTAAAAATGATGCAGCAAACGCTACCGCATGAGGAGAAACCCCTAGATTCAAAAATGTTAGTTATCGAACTTGTTGCAGGTGCAAACCCTAGAGGAAATACCCTAGACGAAGTATTAGAAAAATGGCTGAATCATCCTTCTAAGTTCAGAGAAGCAATCATAGAGAATAAACCAATTGTATACGTGCACCTGTCGCAAAGATTACCCAGTCTTAGACCTGAAACCATTCACTCAATTGGCAATTTTGTGTTTAAGAATCAAGATATTTTTCCATCCAATGAGGCGGAGGCAGCATATTTTGTTTGGAATCTAGTTCAAACAGGTAAATCGGATGTGCCTAGAACTTGGAAAGGCGATAATGATAAATTTTGGTCAAAAACAAAATGCAATCTGTTGATTATTGAAGTTGAGAGGAAACTATCTGAAAATCCAAATTATGTTTCAAAAATGCAAGTAAGAAAATCAACATTACACTCTACATTTTTGTTGAGGAATATCCTCCATGAGGAAAGGGAAGAAAAATTGCTTGTAGCATCAAAAAACGCTTTAGATATCAGGAGTGACGATTCTTTAGAGATGTATAATTTACATCTGAATTATTGTCAAGTATTATATCGACATATCATGCTAAAAGGTAATCGAGCAACACTAAATGCATTTCAAGCACACTTGGATGCATCTGAAGATATCATTTCCGGTGATAAAGACTCAGATAGCCAATTGAAAAAGAGGCTAGAACGAAGCACTTCTCAAAGGATTTGGATGCATACAGCGTTAACATTGTTAATACACAGAATAGAGATTATGAAACAAAATGACATCGTTCAAGAGTTACGCTGGATTAGGGATTTGATTGAAGCCGGTCACCGGATTGGTCAACTCAGCCCGGAATTAAGAAGAGCGACAATCTCTGAAGCAGGTAGTCGTTTACTTGGATTCACAAGAAGGAAGAAAATCAAGTGGACCCCTCAGTTAATAAAAATCCGAGCACGATTAACTCGACAGTTACGAGAGCGCGTCCATGCTGATCGGTCGCCAGAACAAGAACTCCATGTGAATAGAGAATTACACACTCATTTCATTTATTCATTCGATCCAATGAATCCTTTGCCCCCTATGCTTAGAGGTAAAAGGAAACCCCCTCCTCCATCAAAAGAAACAAAGCAAAAATGGTATGACGTGATGGACAAAATTATTGATCAATTTGAAGGATTTCCGGACCCCCCGATAGACATATCTTGGATCTTGCAACAACCTGATGCTTCAAACATTGAAATGGATAGAATTCTCGGGCCCTTAACTGCTGAAGCATCAAGTCGTGTAGCAGCAGTTTTGTTGAGAGGAACCATTCACCTAGGTGATGCTGCTAGGATAACTGGTGCCTTCGCATCAGCATACTATGAATGCCTAAATTCAGAAGAAAGAACCTTTGCTGATTCGTTCCGATTCCAATGATTACATTCATAATGGGGCGATTGACATCAATACTCGGTGAAGTCATGGAAGTATTGACAGAGGCCGATTGGTTGAGGTTCGATGAAATGGTTGACTCTGCTGAACCATGGTCGTTCAGCGAGGAACCCACATCAATTGTTTTTCGAGGAGAATCCGTATCATATACAATAGATTACGTTCGCAAGCCATATGTTGATTCTTTGAAGATTCGAGACATGCTTGAGCAGGATGCTAATCTCTTCGCAGATTCTGGTTTTCAAACCATATTGCCTTTGGCCAAAAGTGTTGAGATGCACATAAGATTACTTTTTCTCGGTGGCAATCCAAATGATTTTCAAAGCACTAGTTTCCAATTGTCTAGATGTTGCCGTGCCATATCCTCAGGTAATTCAGAATTTATCGGTATGAACAAAAATCAAGTGTTGGCTAAAGGAGAATATTGGAGCAGATTTTCTAAAAGTGACCTTAGGCGCAATCGCCTCGTGAATTTAGCATACAAAATTTATGATGCAGGCAACCCTTATCGGCACAATAGGGTAAGAACATGGACGGAAGTGCGCCCATTATTTGATAAAAATCTCGAACGTTTTGAAGAGTTTATGAAACTATTCGATAAGCTAGTGAAGTGATGTTTTGAATAGAGGTATAATTCTTTTAGAAATGCCTTGGGGCCGTGATAAAGACCCTCGTGTTCCTCTAGGACATGCTTCGTTAATTGCTGTCCTCAATATGAAGCTTGAAATTAATTATCATTCAATAATTAAACCAATCAATGATGAAAATTTCGATGTTATAGATATCTTCAATGAGATTCAGACAATCATTGACAAAGACCCCCGGATCACATTTGACATTGCCTTTGGAGTATATGTTTGGGCGGAGGAAGCAATCCAGGCATTATTGAAGATGCTTCGGTCCTCTGGCTTCCATGGACGAATAATTCTTGGAGGCCCTCAGATTTCATACTGCGGTGAAGGTTTGGAGAAGAATTATCCCGAAGCAGATATATTTGTTCGAGGGTATGGTGAGTTCGCTATTTCTGCTCTAGCAGATGAACCTGGCATACTGGAAATGCAAGGCGTCCATTACTCAGGAGAACCAGATTTACTTGAGCAAACATTCGTTGACCTTGAACTACTGCCTTCACCTTGGCTTAGCGGGGTAATCGACCTTGAAAATCAGCAATTCATTCGTTGGGAAAGTCAGAGAGGGTGCCCATTCAAATGCGGTTTTTGTCAACACAAAGAGCCTGGAGCTAGACTGAAAAAACGTGAATTCAAATCGAGTCGTATAATGGATGAAATTGACCTATTTTGCAAGAAGAATGTCCGTGATATTGCAGTATTAGATCCCATTTTTAATTCAAGTTCTCAATCAAAAAATATCCTTAAGCGATTCCAATCAAATGGTTTTACAGGACGCCTTTCGCTTCAATGTAGGGCAGAAATGGCTGATGCGGAATTTATTGAATTGGCTTCTAAATTAGATGTCTGCCTTGAGTTTGGACTACAGACTATTCACAAAAATGAAGGTAAAGCAGTCAACAGAACCAACAATATGCGTGTTGTTGAAGATGTTGTTGAATTGGTTAATGAGAAGGAAATCGACTACGAAATTTCTCTAATCTATGGATTACCAGAACAAACAATCCACTCATTCCGAGAAACTGTAGATTGGTGCTTGTCAAAATCAGTACCAATAATCAAGGCATTTCCACTAATGTTGTTACGTGGAACCGAAGTGGAACAACGTAAACAAGAATGGGGGCTAGTTGAATCCGAAGGGAGTATGCCTGTTGTAATCCAATCAAATTCCTTTACACATGATGAATGGAGTGAGATGGCGAAAATCTCGGAAGCGTTGAAGCAAACCGAGGGCAATCACCCCAATTCAATCCAAGATTTGCTCGAAATCGCAAATGAATTAGAGATAGATCTCAGTAGATATAGACCGGAAATAAGCACAACAAAAGGTCGTGAAATTGTATTCAGAGGAGGATTTTCTGATTTTCGACTCCGCTTGCATTCAAAAATGTTTGAATCGGATTGCCGTTCTTAATTCCTAATGGTTATCCAATGGCTGCAGAGGTGTGAATAGATTTCGCTAAGGGTATGCGCAGTGACTACCCATAGTAATGGATAGCAGTTACTCGGATTCTTCAAGACATATTCTGTTGCGATTCCAAGAGGGAATTTTCACAAAATGTATGTTTAAATATGACAAATTGCATGTCAACACATGGATTCGGAACCGAGACTATATTGGAGAGTTTGTGAAGGAGATGAAGTAAGATACATTCCCGCTACTAGTGAGAATTCTTGGGGAGATTTCCCAAATATGATTTATCTGGATGGTCTTGTTGAAGGTCTTGAACAAGCAAAACAGGCTACTGTCGAAATTAGCCAAGAACTTCTTGACAATGGGATGTCAAAAAATGGATCTTACTCCAAAGCGCAACGTGCTTTGCTCGGGATTAATCCTCCTTGGCCACCAAGCCTAAAGCTCATTGAGGAAACAATAGGAGATACGATAACATTAGAAAATGCAATGGAATTTGTTCGCCTAAAAGATATGCACCTAAAAGAGGATACTAAACCAAAAGCAAGATCAAAAATGAAGACCATTGAGCAAAATAATCAAAATGATCAGAACTTACTTCCCGATTATTATCCCGAAGGTGCACCTACAGTTTTTACAAGGGAATCTGGACAGAAAGAAGTTGACAGACAAAAGGGGGATTTTGATCCGGCATGGGATGAACCGGGGGGGCCGAAATTTCAGGCACCACAAAAATGTCCCAAATGCGGTTCAACTAATATCAAAGCAGTAGGAACTGGCGGTGCAGAATGCAAATCCTGCGGTCATGTCCTTTCATGATTAATCCTCAGTAATATCTAGCNGTTATTCGGATTCGTCGAGGCGTTTNCTGTGNCGAATNCCNCTCATTACGTGGCGGTCNTCAACCTCTGCAAGTTTGGATTTNAGTCGCCATGANAGNAACCAAACTATNGTTACAACGCCGATGATGTTGATNANCCAAACCCAAATTGGAATGTCCATTGTATCACNTCANATTGGTGGNANGANATCGATGTCGACATCNCCAGTAGGAATCCCAATNCAGCCGAGTCTTGCACCGTCCTCGACGATTTCTTCATCCAGTCCGGGTGTCAGTGGTTCAGGAAGGCTNACCTTTCCTGATAGTAGTGTAACCATGCAGGAGCCACAGTTACCGCTTGTGCAATTTGTTGGAATGTCTACATTTGCAGCATAGGCATGCTCAACTAGAGACTTGCCTGGTATTTCCTTAGTTTGACCTAACAACTTCGCACCACGAAGGAAGCGAATGAGGCCCATCCAAACACCTCAGCGGTCTTCCCAGCGAGACCAGCGTCCTGTTTGCTTGTTGAAGTAAAGTCCAGCTTTCTTCATCCACTTGTTGAACTTGGTTGCACCTGCACCAGTTCGCAGGATGAAGTCTTCACGGTCTTCTTGAGCCTGTATGTATCCCTTAGCAGCTAGCGTCTGGTCGATCCAATCGTCGATGCTCATCAACCCGCTGGTTAGAGCGGATTGCTCTGCTGCTTGGGCCATTGTGTCTGCATCTGCACCAGTCTGCTTCAATTCATCCTGTACTAATTGGTTGATTGTAGCAAAGTCTTGTGATGCTGGCTTAGGAGGAACTGGGTTTCTTGGACGTGCGTCTGGGTCAATGACAACTCTGCCACCGTTTTCCATAATCTTGTCTACTGCTAATGCCAATCCAGGAGCAAATGGGGTTTCACATTCCCAGCAGATGAATGACCAGTTTCCTGGGTCATCTGGGTTTCTGCTAGTTCTTGGGTCCATCTCTTCGCCACACTCTGGGCAAGCGTGGAGAATTAGTGTTGGAACGATCTTTCTTCTGAAGTCTACAATATCTTGAGGTGTTCCCTCAAGTTCTAGCATTTCGTGGTCACGAGCAGCCTCTAGTCCACGTGTTTCTAATTGGTCGCGAATCTTGACCTTCTGGTCATCCTTACCTTCATCGTGCAGGTTGTTTTCAAGCTTTACAATCAACTCCACAGTCTTACCAAGTCGGTTCATTACTAACTTCTTTGCACGGAAAGCTTCGACCTTTGCTAATTTTAGGCGCTCTTTTTGTTCTGCGAGTTCAGAGAGAACGTCCTTCTGCTGTCGCTTGAATTTCAATTCCTCAATCTTGCTCTCAGGCTTACGCTCTGGTGCAAGAACCTTGGATAGGAACCTCTCCTTTCCGTGAGACTGAGGTCCTGCTGAGATAATTTCGAGAACACCTTCAGCGATGTCTGGTTTCAATCCATAGTTTTCAACCAGTTGGGTTTTGTCGATCTTTTTCAGATCTCCAATTTTGATTCCAGCATCGGCTAATTGCATTGCTGTAGTTTCGTCAATTCCTCGACGAAGTAAAGCCAGATATGTGTCCTTCTTTGCCATGTGCACCCCTCCGACGCAACGAGCCGAGCGGGCGGTTAGATGTCAACCCATCGCCTCTCGAGCATCCTCCAAAAGTTGAGCAAGTTCCAACCAATCTTCGATTTCCAAATCCTCTGGACGCTCGTCAATAAATTCACATTCGATGTGCTGAATGGCATCGCGATATGCTTTTGAGTGCCAACCTGTAACTCTAGAGATTCTTTTCGGAGCCTTTGAAAGAGTATTTCGTAGTTTTTTGCGCCTTTGAGCAAATGCTTGCCGAATCAGTAATTTTGCCAGCTTAGAATTCTTTGGAGGTTCTATTCTAGTCATGGTTACCAACCTGGAATGGACTTGAGGTGAAGGAGTGAAACAGTGAGGTCCAACTCTCATCTCAAAGGTACAATCCCAGTCTAGCATTGTGCACATGCCAAGACTTCCTCTGTCGCTTTCCCACTCAACAACCAGTCTTTCTGCAAACTCTTCTTGAACTAGAATGACCACGTAGTCAATCGATTGAGTTCTGGTTATTACATCGATTAGAGGAGATGAAATTTGGTAAGGAATATTTGCAATTACTTTGTTTGCCTTCGGCCATTTTTCTGTTAGAGCATCGCCTTCAATGAGTTCCAATTCCGGGAAATTATCTCTCAAGAATTCGCAAGCACCTGAATCGATTTCGATTGCTGTTAACTTACAACCCGTTTCAAGCAATCTTTCTGTTAGGACACCGGGCCCTGGCCCAATCTCGATAACGTGGTCATCCTCTGAGATGTCTGCTAGAGCCATTGTCTCATCAAGAACCTCTTCGTTATTGAGAAAGTGTTGACCTAATGCCTTGACATTGTCCTGACGCATTCTCAAACGGTCGATGAGAGCACGGGCTCCTTGGCCCATTAGATTCACTCACCTTGACGCAGTAGTAAGTCAAGAAGTCGTGGTTGTAGCCCACGATCTTCAATTTCTGAAACAAATCTTCTAGCAAGAAGTTCTGCAGCATTTATGTTGCAGTCCTCATTCAATTGAGCAAAACTGTCCCAACCAACTCTTCCACGACTGGATACCATTTCCATCGCTTTCTTATTTCCAACACCGGGAAGTAACTCAAATGCGTGCATCTTTAGTGAAAGGTTGCCAGCTCTGTTGAAGAATTGCTGTATGAAAACTTCAGGAGAATCCTCAATGATTTGTTGAATCACAATTGGCATTTCCTGATTTGCAGCGTTAGACAGATCTCTGATTCTTGCAAATCCGAGTACGTCCTGTACGACTTCCCTCTTGGAGTGGTCTATTCCCATGTAGATTCTAGCACCGACCATCTGCATGGCTGCGCCAGGCTTTGGGCGAAGTCTAATCACGTGAAGTGCTGGTTCTGTGACAACTACGATTGCTGCATCTGATTCTGGATGGTCGATTACTCTGCACCATTCCACAGTCAGAAGTGGGTCAGGCCTGTCACGATTGTTTCTGCGGTTACCACCGCGGTTGTCGTTGCGCATATTGATCACCGGTTTTCGGTATTGTTCACTCTACGCCGACGTGCTGGCGGACGATGTCCAGAACAGCACTTACGTCTCCACCATCGATTGAGATACGACGGCTGGCGATTACTGCTCTTACATCATCTTCGTGCATTGGCATAAGTTCAGCCAACTTAGCTGCCAAATCTGGGTACTTTTGAAATAACTCAATGTCCATTATTGCGCTGAAAATATCGTTGAAGACCTTTGGGTCTGTAGAGTAGCCGTTTCGGTTACCACTAGCAGCCCATTCTGCATGCTGCAATGCTGCTTTCTGCTCATAGGTCAAGAAGCCACGGCGGTTCTGTGCATCTAGAAGCATGTCTCTAACCGATGCATAGTCTGTGAATGTACCTTCATCATCCATCTAAATCACTCCAGTGGTCTTAGGTGCTCTGGGCGTGCGACAACGGTCTTTTGCATGTTTCCGTCCTTGACCGAAACTACCCAAGCCTTGCCTTGGCGTCCCTGAATAAATCCTGTTCTGCCTTGAAATCTGCGGTGAGGCATTCCCATCTGTTGTCCACCGTCTAGGACGATGGCAACACGGTCGCCCTCAGCGTAATCGTGCATGATCCTACTGATGTTGACACGTCCTCTCTGATGACGTCCACGGCGTAGGATTGATCGGGTTCCTTGGCGTTGGCCTTTGGATCTCTTCATGGTAATCGCACTCCTGCTTCTCGTGTCATAAGACCATTCGAAGCAACCTGCCGACCTGCCCGACCCATATAAGCACCGCGACGCGCTTAATCAGCGTGAATGTCGGCGACATCAAGCCATTCAACAGTACATTTCGCCTTGATCAGAGAAGCGATTGAAGGTTGAGTTCTTCCGCTGTCACCGTGTACTGTTTCTTTGACGTAAGTACCCGATTCACAGCGTAAACTGAACTCTGCGACCATATTTCCATCCGCATCAACCTCTATCGATGGGTGGGAAGTTTCGAGCACCTTTCTCTTTCGAATTTTGTCAGCACGCCTGTGTGCAACTCTTTCTGGGGTCCTCTGGGCGAGAGTACATCCTTGTAAATTGGTCATAATTTCCATCACATAGTCTGGATCTGGAAGGGGCATTGTTGCCTCTTTGAATGAGGAAAGTCTCTCGATAAGAACATCTTTGGTTCCACTTTTTGCTAAGCCCTTCTCCAAACACAACTCGACTAACTCAGCCTTCTTCATGCCTGAATAATCCACCTCAGCTTCTGGTTCAGGCTCTGGTTCTGGTTTTTTGCGGCGGTGATGATTCTTCCTTCTTTTGTTCCTGTCCTGATTGTTGGCTGGTACTTCCATGACTTGGGTCAAAGTATCGAATTCTGACTCTGTAATTGCTTCGATCTTGTACCGAATTGTATAGGATTTTTCAGCCGGAGTATCCTTTACTCTAACTACCTCACTTCTGTTTGAGGGACGAATATCAGAGACCTCAATGCTGCCGTTAGCGCTGGAGTTAATGGCTTCTAGAATAACTGCTGCATCGATATTTCTCTTGACTGGTTTTTTCATTTCCATGACAAAAGGCCGGCCTCTACCCAGGCATCTAACATCGATATCTTCTCTACCCATTCCGTGGAAAGCATGTTCCTTGCTTCCGAACATTTCCAAAAGCGGATCTCCAATCAGACCCTGGACAGATGATTTGTATTGGAGACCAGTGAAATCGCACTTTTCACAACCTCGACCCTTACATGCTCGGCATGGCCATTTTGTTTGCGGAATTCCCCGCTCCAATTTGCGATATCTTCCGTAGAAGTAATGAGAGCGAATATCCAATTCAACAGTCAGTGTAAGAACGTCAATCAACGCCAAAATTTCTGGCTTATCAATAACTAAATTTTGACCGTCGCCAAGGTCGCTGAGTTGGCGAGCAACCTCCTCTACCAGGCTAGATTTGAGAGGTGCTGAGCCACCTGCACCAAAGCGCTTTCTTAGGTGGTCTTCGGCTTCGGTTTGGTCCTTTGGGATGCGCGCACCTAGTTGTAAGCGTGAGCATTCTCTTTCACCGATTTCTTCTTTGATTAACTCAGCAAGAAGTGGAGCTTCATCGAATAAGTTCTCACAGAATGGGCACAATGGGTTTGTTTCTCTTGCAGACGCCATTGTAGAATCTGTTTCCACGACTTGTGCCCTAATCTCAACGCCGGATTCATATGCAGATTGTCCGAATCTTTTCTTTCCGCCAACTCTACCCAAACAGTGGTTACATGTTCCGATTCTAACCAAATGTTTGAGCCCGGCTGGTTTTGGGGCTGCTGGGATTTCTTCTTCCCCTGTATCGAGTTGTAGATCCTCATCTTCCCAATCCGGTTCTGCAACAATTTCGGCTTCCTCACCAGCATCATCCCAAAGAGAATAATCGGTTGAACCGAAGCCTGCGTTGGCGTAAGACATCCAGTCATCGTCTTCATCTGGAGTATCCTTCAAGTCATCTTTATCGGACATAGAATCACCATTCCTAGAGGGGCCAACCCCTTGCTGGAACGAACTTCGGGACCAGCCTTCCCCTCAAAACTCCTTCCTAAGGAAATGCGATTATTCAAGAACCATAGCCGGAAACTCCTACCATGGCGGGCGAGGCTGTTGAGGTTGGGCAATTCGTTGCCCTTGCTCGAAGCGCTTTAATCAACGAACCGTATCTGAGTAACGCAGCAATAATAGGCGAATTGACCAAATTCACTCTTGCACGTTCTGGGCACACTTACTTCACTCTCACAGATAACCAAGGTTCGATTGACTGTGTTCTATTTGGAGGCAATTCTTCCTTCATCTCTCAAGGAATTAAAGAAGGCTCGAAACTAATCGCAATCGGTGGAATAGATGTATACGTAAAGACCGGAAGAATGCAATTCAAAGCCTCTAGAGTCCAACCGGTAAAGAGCATTGGAGAACTAGAGAAAGCACGTCAAGAATTAATCCAAAGATGGCGTGATGACGGTACTATGGACAGGCCTAGAAATCAGCCACCACTGATACCGAAAAAGTTGCACATAATCACCGGTGCAGGCAGTGCTGCCTTGGCTGATATGGAGCGATTAATCGCTGACAGATGGCCTAACTTTTCTTACACTGTAGTCCCTGTTTTAGTTCAAGGGAATGAAGCACCAGGTCAAATCGTTAGAGCAATAAAATACGCTCAAAGCCATGCAGATTTGATAATTGTCGGAAGAGGAGGAGGTTCACCAGAAGATCTGTGGGCATTCAATCTTGAGTCTGTATGCCAAGCAATAATCGATTGCCCGATACCTGTCGTTAGTGCTGTGGGCCATGAATCTGATTACATGGTAAGCGACATGATTGCTGATATTAGAGCGTCAACTCCATCAAATGCAATTGAGCGAGTTATTCCAATAAAAGATGAATTATTGGCCATTATAGCCCAGGCACAAGATCGTTTGGATTTCGCAATTGACAAATTGTTTTCGAGAAGGAATGAGATTTTAGCAAACCTAACCCTAAGACTCAGTGCTGCACCAATGCGTGGTATTTCTAGAGCAAATCTACACCAATCAAAACTTGGAGATAGAATGAATTCTGCTCTAGAACGTTTCTTCCTAATCCAAAAAAATCGACTCACAGGATTGGAATCCATCCTCAAATCAACCAATCCAACGAGGGTTTTGGAGAGAGGATATTCAATGGCTGTCGATGAACAAGGAGTTCCTGTGACTAGTGTCGTGGGTTTGAAACAAGGTGACCCCCTCACAGTGGTATTGAAGGACGGCCAAGTTGAGACTGAGGTGAGATAATGAGTTATGCTGAATCTATGAAAAGACTGGAAGAAATTGTAGCTGCACTTGAGGCCGGAGGAACTGACTTAGATGAGACATTGAAACTCTTTGAAGAAGGCTCCAAACTCCTAAAATCCTGTCAAGAAGAACTCGCAGAGGCTGAAGGAAAGGTCGAAAAATTACGCTTGGAGGATGTTGAGTGAGTAGAAAACATGCGGCTCTTCAAAGAAGAGTTGCCAGGCTTGCTGCAGAGTGGAAAGACCCACATGATGAATTGCCTTGGTCAAAGAGAGATATCGTTCAAAACATCGAAGTCGCCGAAGATGGCGAGGTTACGATAACCGTCAAACCAAGTAGGCCACATTGCCCTTGTTGCCTCCTAGACTTAGACAATTTCAGAAGCAAATTATTGCAAACAAAGGGTGTATCATTTGCAAGCCTCACAGTGGTTGGAATACCAGCAAGCGACCGATGGACTAGGACTATCAACCGGAGTATGTGAGAATGGAAGACGATTGGAACGATTTGGCTCAAAGTGACAAAGATGGGCCATCATTGGTTTCTCAAATTTTGTTGGTCATTGGAGTTTGTTTGATGGTCATGGTATTCTTCCTCGGAATGTAGACCATACTCAAGTAACAGTATTGTAACTCGTAATTTAAATAAAACGGAATAAATATTCTGAAACATGGAAAGTGCTTCGCAGGATGTTTGCGACCCTTTATACGGCGAGGTAGACAAAATCCTTGAACAGTTAACAAAATCAAAAGCACTTCACATTTTGATGGTCTTGGACAGATCTCCAAACCCATTGAGATTTTCTAAGTTAAAGGAATTAGTGGATGCCCCATCAACCACTGTATCTCGAAGGCTAAAGGAGCTAGAGGATTTGGGACTGGTCCAAAGAGTGTGGGACAAGGATATCAAGGCAACACTGTATGCAGCAACTAATGATACAAAGTCACTAAGCCCTGTCATGCAATCGATGTTTGATTGGGCATCAATTCGATATGACAGGAATAATGCCTAAGCCCACTTTTCCCACTGATTAGTAGCTTGATTTCTAATATACCAAACCCCGCTTCCTGCAGGGTATTCGAGGTATTCATGCCCGTCTTCTGGACTAATGCCACCAACTATGCTAGCATCTGGATGTGAAACAGCAGGATTGCTCTGTTCATGATAGTATGAAAAGCCGAGTCGATTTAACCTTAATGTATCAATCATGTTACCTTTACCCGTAATTGTTTTTTGCGCCATGAAAGCCAAGAATATGCAGGTATAGAAGTTAGCAGAACTGAAGCGAGCCAACAAATTGCTGAGCCTGCATAAATACCGTATTCTGGTATTGCCCACGGAGCGATTAGAGAATACATTGCAACTGAGGAGCCTCCTAGCATCATTGGGCCTGCTGCACCGGTTGGAACATCAGCCCCTTGGGCCATCCATAAGGCAACCATTGTGGTCAAGAATATGGCAGGGAATACAGATGCAAGTCCTGCGACGATCGGCAGTCCCATACTTGCAAATTGAACTGCAATTCCAATTGCAGTTCCTGCTGCTAAACCGCGCACCAGGAGAACCTGTTTTGAGACTCTATTCTTCCCTTTGGGGGCTTTAATTGGAATCCATGTCATCCACAAACCTAAGCCAACAAGGCAAATGAATCCAACGATTCCGACTACAAATTCAGATAGATAATTCA
>PBNL01000005.1 GCA_002723115.1 Methanobacteriota archaeon
GACTCCTCATCTGATATTGTGTAGTCTGAACTGTAGTTACAGGCTGCTGTATCTATACAGCCTATACAAGAGTAGTCACATGAATCATTATCAATAGTTGCCTCAGCATCATAGTTACAAGCTTGTGCATCCATACATCCTAAGCAAGACAAGTAATCACATGATCCATCTTCGAATTCTGCATCTGGATCATAATTACATGCAGTTGAATCAGTACATCCTAATGCCAAACACGACACGAAATCACAAGTGCCGTCGTTGTATTGGGCATCTGGATCGTAGTTGCACGCAAGATTTACAGTACAACCACAAGCATTAATTCCACAAGAACAGTATTCACATGAACCGCTGTCCTGTGTTGCTGAACCGTCGTAGTTACAAGCCGCAGAATCTGTACAACCAATAACCTCTTCACAAATTCCATCCCCGTTAACATCCAATAAGCAATTTCCATCACAGTCATAAAGTGGCTCAGGGAATTCACATGAAGAGTTGTCTAGAGTAGCTGAATTGTCGTAGTTACAGGCGCTCGAATCCGTACATCCACAAACCACTTCGTCGTAACCTGTAGATCCATCGAAAGAAAGTGTAACTCGACTTTCATCTGCTCCCACACCGTTGTTGAATAACTGAACGTGGATTGTGCCTGAAGGTGTTCCGTCAGTTGTAAGCTGCATTATGAGAACTCTGAAATCGTCTCCTGAAACTCCGTTTGAAGAACCGTTTGTGATATACCAAGCGCTACCTACCTCATCATTTATTTCGATTGCACCACCTTCCTCGAATTGGTTTACCCAATCAGTAGATGGAGTGCTTATTGCAGATTCTCCTTCTTCTGCGGTTTGGTCTAATCCTATTGTCACCCAGCTATCGTACTCAAGCTCTGGGAAGAATGGAAAGAATGCTGGATTAATATTTGATCCAAAATGAGAACCTACTGCGTTTTGATAGAATGACGTTGTAGTGCCTACGTAAAGTGGGTTGTCTTGGTCTCCGTAAACACTTGACACGAAGTCGTCGTCGTGCGGTGTTGTTACGTAGTACCTGTAGGTTGTCATTCCTGCTAGGTCGCCATCTGTATGCTCTGCTACAATTTCTACGTCCAAGCCGTAGCCGTCAGTTTCAGCGCCGGGGCACGAACAATAATCACATGAACCGTCGTCAACGTCAGCATCAGCATCGTAGTTACAAGCGGCGAAATCTGTACATCCTGGCACGTCGGTTTGGCCTAACATTGGAAAAGTTAGAGCACCTAGGATTAGAATTAAAAGTAAAGGATTTTTAAAACTCATAATCTGTAAATAATTGACTTGAATAAATTTAGTTAAGTAAAAACTAGCGGTTAAGCAGTGACAATGTATTAAAAAATTGACACAATCATGCACTCAGCATGAGATAATTGTAGACCAAACTTTTCAACTACATCGCCTCTCCAACAACAAAGACGCTCCCGCACACTATAGCTTGCTCGCTTTCATTGATAGAAGTGGCTTGTCGTGCGGCTTGGGTTGCGGCGCGGACCGAGGGGAAGGTGGTGCCTTGTAGACCTAGAGATTTGCCGTGGTTTGCGAGGGTGTCGGGGTCCATGGCGCGGACGATGTTGGCAGCGCACCAGTACATTTGAGTTCCTGCCGGGATTAGGGAGAGGACTGGGCGCGGGTCTTTGTCTGCGACGGCGCCGAAGACAATGTGGAGTTTGCCTTGTAGAGAGGACATGAATTTTTGGACTCCATCGAGGTTATGGGCGCAGTCGAGGATCAAGCTGCCAAGGCCTTCGGATGCGGGGATGATTTCGGCTCGGCCTCTTTGTCCAGAAATGGATCTGTAATTGTTGAGGGCTGGGGCAATTGTGGATTCGTCGATGTTCCAGCCGTGGAGGTTTAGGACTCTGAGGGTCTCGAAAGCTGTTGAAGCGTTTTCGAGGAAGGTGGGACTTGGGTCTGGGTTGAGGCCTTGAGGTGGGGTTCGGCCGTAGAACATTTCGGAGCTGGTTTTCATTGCTCTGTCTAGAACTACGGACTGTGCTTCAGGGCGCATTTTGCCGAGGACAACTGGCACTCCTGGTTTGAGAATGCCGGCTTTTTCAGTGGCGATTTCTCTAATGGTTTGGCCTAAAAACTGCTGGTGATCAAGTCCCACATTAGTTACCACGCAGACTTCAGCTGAAGGAATAACATTAGTGCTATCAAGCCTTCCACCCATGCCTGTTTCCAGGATAACAATATCGCATTTCTCTTTTTCGAAGTACTGGACAGCCATCCCAAATGTCAATTCAAAAAACGAGGGGGTGTTCCAAAGTTCAGAGTAATGCTCCACAAAATCCACCACATCTTGCTCGGGAATCATTTTGCCATTTATTCGAATTCGCTCTCTAAAATCTATCAAGTGGGGTGAGGTGAAAAGACCTATTTTGTAGCCTGATTTTTGGAGAACAGCTGATATCATGTGGGCGACTGTGCCCTTGCCGTTTGTTCCGGCAATGTGGACGAAGCGAAGGTTGTTTTGTGGGTTGTCGAGCATTTGGCATACGGCTATAGTGCCGTCGAGATTTGCCTTGTACGCTGCCGGGCCGGTGCGCTGAAACATAGGAAGTTTCGTGAAGAGGACGTCTATGGCATCCTTGTAATTCATTATTCTAGCTCGAATCTAATGTCGATGTAACCTGATCTACGAAGTGCAGTGCTAGTTGAAAATGTAGCTGTCATTGCAGCAGTTTTTGCAAGCCTTATGTGTTCTGAATCTGCAAGTGTAGAATGCATTCCACCTCCGTAATCTGCTGATATTACTCTACCAGACCCGTCCACAATTATTTTAACTCTAACAATTCCTGCTTTCATGGGTTTTTCTGAAAGCATGGGTTCGCTAACTAAGCTTCCTCCATTTAACGAGGCTGTGCCAAAGTCACCAGTAACAACTCCAGTTCCTTCAATCTTACCATCCTCTGCACCTTCATTTCCAGTCCCTTCTGATTCACCCTCAGAACCACCTCCTCCTGAAGACATTGAATTTCGAATTAAGTCTGCAGCAATCGAAGTTCTTTCAGGTTCTTCAACTACCACTTCCTCGACAACTTCTTCGACAACCTCTTCAGTTTGAATAGCCATTTCAGACACCTCTTCTGTCACTACTTCTTCTGTAACCACAGGTTCCTCAACTGATTCTACAGCTTGGGATTTCTCTACGACTTCCTCAACAACTTCCGAAGGCACTTCAGTTTCAGTTTCTCCTCCAGCTTCGTCTACATCTCCTAAATCGGCAAAACCCACAGCAACGAACTGCTCGCCCGGTGGTGGATCTTGGATTGTAAAAGCCGTCAAGAAAAAGCACAGCATGAGAACAGCCCCGAATATCAGGGTGGTAAGGGCACCTGCCTTACGCTTATGCTTCGCAGCATTGAGTTCATGTAGTGCTTGACTTGACATTAATTTTTGGGACTAGATCCTAACATTACCTTCCACTGGTTCGCCTTAGCAAGGCCAATTATTTCTACGGTTTGGCCTGTAGGAACATTCGCATCAGCTTGTAGGTAAATTACTTTTTCATCCTGCTTATCCATTTCAATCTTCAACTTCGTTTCAAGATCAGATTGCGGGATAGAACCACCACCATTAAGGTGATAAGTCCCCTCAGCAGTAATGCTCAAAGTGAGGTTGGGGGTAACAGAAGTAGTGCCTTTACTCTTTGGCAGATCTACGTTTACACCATTGCTCACGAGAGTTGATATGATTATGAAAAATATGAGAAGAAGGAAAACGAGATCCGTCATGGAACTCATTCCGCCAGTCACATTTATCTTATTTCTAGTTGATAAACTCATTAGCTAGCTGGTTCTTCAAGAATGTCAATGAATTCAATCGAAGTGCTCTCCATCTTGTGCACAACCTTTGAAACCTTACCCACCAAATGATTGTAAGCCATATATGCGATAATCCCCACAACAAGACCCACGATGGTAGTAACCATAGCTTGCTTCGTACCAGCAGAAATATCGCTCACTTGAACAGTACCTGCAGCTTCCATGTCAAGGAATACATTTACCATTCCGATTACTGTTCCCAACATACCAACCATAGGCGCTGCTCCAGCAACCGTTGCAAGTATGCTGATGTTTTTCTCCATTTTGTATATCTCCAACTTGCCCACATTTTCAATAGACGTTGCTATGTCCTTTAAAGGCTTTCCTATTCTTGCGATTCCCTTTTCCATCATCCTAGCCATTGGAGTGTCGTTATCTGCGCACAGATTTTTAGCGCTAGGAAGTTGACCAGCTGAAATGTAATCCTTGAGCCTATTCATGAAATCAGGAGACTCTGCTGCAGCTTTTCTTATTGCAAAGAATCTCTCGAAGTAAACGTACATAGCTATCAGGCTCATTAGAGCTAATGGCAACATTATATACCAACCCCCAGTCATTAGGAGTTCAAGTACGTTTACGTTTCTTTCTGTTATCTCAGCTGCATTTGCAACTTCAAGAGCAGTGTCGGCTTGTAAGAGGAGAAATTTATACATGGGTAATTCGCTATCGTTATACTAAACGTCTAAGTTCAGCGAAATAGTGCGTCATAAATCAGACTCCTCCATGGGTTATAAAATTTATGAAGTTCAAAAAGTTGGGGTATTTCTCACTCAAAATCCCCAAGAAGCCAAACCTAGATTTATGCGAACATCAGCACATATACTCCAGCACCTGCAAGGTATCCTGCTATAGCAATCAAGCTGATTTTCTTCATATACCAAATGAAGTCAATCTTCTCTAATCCAATTACTGCAACACCTGCTGCAGATCCAATAATCAACGCTGAACCACCCGTACCAGCACAGTAAGCCAAGAACTGCCAGAACTTCCCATCTTGAACGAACATCGAGTCCCATTCGCTTAGTCCAGCTACTGGTTCTACTATCTCATACATACCCATTGAAGCAGCCACTAGAGGCACATTATCTACAATAGAAGAAAGAAGGCCTATAGCTACGTCAATGAGGTAGATGTCATTCAAATATGTTTTCAAAGACTCAGCAGCAACAATTAAATGACCCGCCTCTTGTAGAGCAGAAACGGCCAATAAAATTCCCAAGAAGAACAGAACGCTAGCTGAGTCAATTTTACGGAGAACACCGATCACTGAGAGTTTGGACTTGTCCTCAATATTCTTCTCTCTATGCATAAGCTCTGTAAGAAGCCACATTGCACCAAGGCTGAGCATCATCCCCATGAAAGGTGGAAGGTGGGTGATCGTCTTGAAAACTGGCACGAATAGCAGCCCCAAAACACCACAGATAAACACAGTATTTCTTTCGAAAGAAGTAGTCTTAGCTCCCTCATCCTCTGCAACAACAGGGCGACTCACATCACCCTTCAACTTGTAAGACATAATTCCAAGTGGCACTATCATAGCAACCAGAGAAGGCACAATTAGGTTAACCACAATCACAGAAGTTGTTAGCTGACCTCCTATCCAAAGCATTGTAGTCGTCACATCACCAATAGGCGACCATGCACCACCAGCATTGGCAGAAATCACAACCATACCTGCAAAAATCCACCTCGTCTCCTTGTCGCTAATCAGCTTTCTTAAAAGCGAAATCATTACAATTGAAGTAGTCAGATTATCTAAGACTGCAGAGAAAAAGAATGTCAATACACAGATAATCCAAAGCAGCTTAACCTTGCTGTTTGTCTTAATCTTATCTGTAATTACTCTGAATCCTTCGTGAGCGTCTACTAGCCCAACAATGGTCATCGCACCCAAAAGGAAAAAGAGAATACTCGAGATCTCCTCCATGTGGTGTAGTAACCTGTGCTCATAGAAAACGCTGAGCAATCCATGACCATCGTGCTCGTGCATGAAGGCTGCAAAAGCGTCACTCAAGTGAGCTGGAGCTTCAGGATATCCCAAAACAAATAACGCCCAACAAACAGTTCCTGTTAGAAGAGCTGACGCGGCTTTGTCTATGTGAATATTGTGTTCAAGTGCTATGGCTAAATAGCCAAGTACAAATACGATTAACAAGATTGCAGGGATCATTATTTAAGAGTATTTAGAGCTTTTTCAAATGCTGTTGCTGTGAGGAGATTGGTTTCAGATCTCATCGAATGTGATGCTTCAAGCGCTTGTTGAATGATCATTGAGGTGTCGTTGAAAATAGCCTGATCAGTCATGTCGATATTTTCATCGCTCATTAAGTAGGCAAAAACTCTCGCCATACCGCAATTCGCGATAAAATCAGGAATAACTGCAATGCGTTCATCCACGGATTCGGCTATCTCTCCGTAGAAAATTTCAGGGTCTGCAAAAGGAACGTTAGCTCCTGAGCTGATAACCTGAAGGCCTGAAGCCAGTAGTCTGTCGATTTGGTCGTGAGTAACAAGACGAGATCCGGCACATGGCAAGAATACATCAGCCTCAACATCCCAAATCTTTTCATTTACATCTTCAAATGACAAGATGTTTTCTGCACTCAAAGAGTTTCCATCCTTGTCTTTAAAGAGTTGAGTCACTGTTGTGAAATCTAGGCCTTCTGTATCGATTATTCCTCCAGCTCTATCTATGATTCCAACAACAGTCGCTCCAGCTTGAGTGATATAGTAAGCAGCAGCTGAGCCAACATTTCCCCATCCTTGAATGATCACTCTCTTACCTTCAAGTGTGCCACCATAGATGTTGTAGAAATGACGAACTGATTCGCTAACTCCGTAACCTGTGATTAGATCAGCTACTCTGTATTTTCTGTTTACGTCGGGACTAATATCTGAGTCCTCAACAATCTTAGAAACGCCTTGACGTAGGTTGCCGATTCTGCGGACTTTTTGGGCTTCATCTGGTTTGAAGTGACCCGTGAAAACTCCCTCTTGAGGGTGCCAAACACCATTCTCCTCAGTAATTGGAATAACCTCGTGGATCTCATCCACATTCATATCGCCACCAGTTCCGTAGTAATTCTTTAGAAGTGGAGTCACGGCTGCATACCAACGTTCTAATACTCCTCTTTTACGAGGATCGTTGGGATCGAAACAAATGCCTGACTTCGCTCCACCAATTTGAGGGCCAGAGACAGTGAATTTCACCTCCATTGTTTTGGCAAGTGATTCAACTTCTCTTTGGTCTACTCTAGGGTGCATTCTAGTTCCTCCTCCCGCAGCTCCACCACGTAGTGAATTAATTACAACCCAACCTTTTGCTTCAGTTTGGCTGCCTTGCCAGCAAAAAACAATCTCTGGGCTTTTCTCTTCGTAAGCTTTGAGTAAGTCTCTCATTTGCACCATTTATTTGGGCGCAAAGATACTACATCAAGGTAGCCAAATAGCACCCGAGCACGATGGTCTTGAAGCACCCGTAACTGAATCGAGAACATTATCTAGTAACAGCCACCGCTGAAGGCCTAGAAAGGCAAATCCATAAGCCTCCTTAGCATCTAGCATCGGCTCTTCACAAACAACAATCTCAATATCCTCAACTAGCTTTTCCAACCTCTCCATTAAGTAGGTATTTCGCGCACCTCCTCCAGAAAACAACACCCTACCCTTAGGAAGCTCATTGGCAATAGTCGTCGCAATATATTCTGCAGAAGTGCACATTATGTTTTCTAATGACAACCCATTATTCTTGACAAGAACAGGAACCAGGTCATTGTAAAACCACTCCATCCCAAGGCTTTTGGGCGGGCGCAAATCGTGATACTCCATCATAAGCAACTCCTCTAACAGAGACTCAGCAATCAAACCAGTTCTTGCCATCGACCCATCCTCATCATAATCCTTCCCCACCTCTCTTGCAAGAAGGTTCAATAAATTATTACATGGTCCCATATCCCAAGCCACCGTCTCCCCTTCACGCGTAATGGAAATATTGGAAAATCCTCCAAGGTTTACACAAGCATTGTATTCGCCAAAAAGATGTCTATCAACCATTGGAATGAGTGGCGCGCCCGTTCCTCCATATGCCACATCGAGACTACGCAAATCACAAACAACTGGCAATCCAGTTTCAGCAGCGAGAATAGCTCCTGATCCGATTTGGACTGTAACTCCCTCATCGGGTTTATGGAAAACAGTGTGACCATGAGATGACAACAAATCCGCCTCAAGACCCAGCGACGCCACCTTCTCAGCAGCGAAATTAGACCAATCCCTCTCCAAGTACTTCAACTCAATTGCGCTCATCTCCATAGAACCACGGAGCCTCGCCCACAACTCCTCCGGATAATCAAAGCACTCGAAATCCAGCAACTCCCCACTCCATTCTCCATCATCATTAAGTTCAAATCGGCCCCTTGCAATGTCCAAACCATCCAAGGACGTCCCACTCATTAAACCTATAATGGTCCAAGATTTATCGTGGGCAAGTGTTGTCGTATCTTCGTGTTCCATTCGAGTGAAAAGATAGAGATGAATTTCGAACTTACAGAAGAGCAATTAGCAGTACGTGACGCAGCAAGGGATTTTGCCCAAAACGTTCTTAAACCAGGTGTGATTGATCGCGATAATGAGCAAAGATTTCCAGCCGAAGAGATCCGCCAACTTGGTGAACTAGGTTTCTTAGGCTTGATGGTTGACCCTAAATATGGTGGGTCAGGCATGGATGCAATGAGCTACGTGCTTGCTATGGAGGAAATCAGTAAGGTTGATGCATCTACTAGCGTTTGTATGAGCGTATGTAACTCGTTGTACTGTTATGGAATCGAGGCTTACGGATCTGAGGAGCAGAAGGAGAGTTTCTTGCGCCCAGTTGCTAGCGGTCAGAAGATTGGTGCTTTCTGCTTGAGTGAACCTGAGGCTGGATCTGATGCCACTTCGCAGAGGACTACTGCGATCGATATGGGGGATCACTACTTGCTGAATGGTACTAAGAATTGGATTACCAATGGTGGGTCTGCTTCATATTACATAGTGATAGCCCAAACCGACGCTAACAAGGGACACCGCGGCATCAACGCATTGATTGTCGAAAAAGGCATGGAGGGATTCCAGGTTGGCGCTAAGGAGGACAAGCTCGGAATTAGAGGTTCAGACACGCACACTTTAATGTTTACCGATGTAAAGGTGCCGAAGGCTAACCGAATTGGTGAGGACGGATTTGGATTCAAGTTCGCAATGAAGACCTTGAGTGGTGGACGTATCGGGATTGCAGCCCAAGCCCTTGGAATTGCAGCCGGAGCTTACGAGTTGGCGTTAGCGTATTCTAAGGAGCGCAAGACGTTTGGTAAGGAGATCTTCAAGCACCAGGCCATTGGGTTTAAGCTTGCTGACATGGCTACGCAAATTGAATGTGCGAGGCTGTTAGTTTACAAGGCTGCCGCTCTTAAGGACGCTGGCGAAAATTACGACCTTGCTTCGAGCATGGCTAAGCTCTACGCATCTGAGGTGGCAATGAAGCAGACCGTAGAAGCAGTACAAATTCACGGTGGATACGGATTCGTTAAGGAGTACCACGTAGAGCGTTTAATGCGCGATGCGAAAATTACTCAGATATACGAGGGAACTTCTGAAGTTCAGAGAATCATAATTAGCCGAAGCATTCTAATGGACTAGATTAAGAGTCGAGCTGCTCGTTTCTAGAATTCCAAACCGTGCGTTTACCCTTGTAGTAAACCACTACCTCTTTCTTCCCGTCAGAATTTGTGTCGATCATCTCGACCCTATCAGCCTTGACCATGCTTGACATCCCCACTTCTAGATTATCCCCAAAGGTTAACTCCTTGAGCCAACCCTTAGAGTCGACAAACATAACTGAGGATTTGCCGATCGAGCTCGAAAGTCTGAATGCTGGAGCCGCGCCTGGATGAACACGAACATCGGTAGATATTCTAACGCCACCAGTCCTCTTCAGTAGAAGTACGCTAGAGTCGCTACAGCCGGCGTAGATGTAATCCCTTGAACCGACACGAAGGTGGTGCATATGCTCGACGAAGATGCCGTCCTTGAGTTTGGTAAAGCTCCATCCAGAGGTTCGCTTAGCCTCGCCTTTGAGGTTCGCGACCTTACCGTTTGCCGTTGCGACTAAGAATCTGAACTTCCTGTTCTTGTCGTAGTCGACAACACTGAATCCCGTTATAGGAGATGAGCTTTTGTAGGGATAGCCCTTGACGCTGTTTCCCTTGACGTCTATTAAGAAGACTTGCTGGGGGGTTGCAAAGGCGGTTTGGTATTTCCCATTTGCATAAATATCCACTTCAAAAGCTTGGCCTATAGGCTCTCCTTCCACCTCTTTAGACCAAATCACATCCCCATCCTCGCCCACTGCCTCTACCACAGATTTTTCAGCATCATAGAGAATGTCCATGTCCTGCCTAGTCCTGTGATTGCGTATCACACCAAGCAGTCCAGTCATCTCCCTCTGCTCTTGGTGCTCCTCAACTTCAGGCGCTTCAACCTTGGCATCATCAAAAACCCAAGCATATCTATCGCCCAAATCGACGGCTAAAAACCGCCCGTCCGAAGCATTCACAACCGCATCGTATTTAAGCCCCAATTCAGAACTGTCGTTTTCAAATTCAAACCCACCCCTGTCAACTATGAATTTGGGGATGCGCAACTCGTCTTCCCACACAACAATTTCGTTTGTCGACTTTTCTAAAACATAGCCCTCGTCGGCTTTAAACAACCTCGAATTAACACCCTCTTCTGAACGCCACCTATGCGCCATTTCTCCTGGTTGCTCTTTCCAAGATTCCAGACTTACCGCATCCCCCATCAACAATCCTCCCCTCCATTCTGTGTAATCCAAACCCATTCCAATATGCGCATCCATATTATATGTATGGGTAACCTTCAATCTATCACCCAGATCATTAATGCCTGAAAATATCGTCACAGGAAGTGACGGATCAGAATAGTCTATCGTCCAATTCGTGAAGATGTCAGGTGCGAAATCCGTGGGGTCAGAGGCGTCAAAAGATTCGACCATCCTGATGCTGAAGTAAGCCATGATGGACAAGTAAGCCAAAGCCAATGCTGAAACCAAAAGTAGTAGCTGCCTCATACTGCTAATATCAAGAAATGCGACTCCAATTTGGGCGTCCTTCGAGAATTCTATCCAAGTTTATTTTTAATATCTGATTCTTGGGGGAGTCGAGGGTGGGGTCTTCCTCTAGGATTTGGCCTGCAATGTATCGCGCCGTCACCATTATCTCCCTGTCTCGCATAAGATCGGCCATCTGCAGGTCAGGCACCCCGCTTTGCTGAGTTCCCATCACATCACCAGGCCCGCGAATTTCCATATCCACTTCAGCAATTTCAAATCCATCGTTCGTGCGACACATGGTCTCTAGCCTGCGCCTTGCCTCATTGCTGAATTCATCCTTGGTCATTAAAATGCAATAGCTCTGATCTGCTCCTCTTCCCACTCTCCCCCTTAATTGATGCATTTGACTAAGCCCAAACCTTTCAGCACTCTCGATCACCATCAGTGTAGCGTTGGGGACGTTCACCCCGACTTCGATGACGGTGGTGGCAACGAGGATTTGGGTTGTGCCTTTGGCGAACCTCTGCATTTCGATCTCTTTGTCATGGGGCTTCATGCGGCCGTGGACGACGCCGATTCTGAATTTGGGGAGGGGGAATCTGCGTGTGAGGCTTTCGTAGCCGTCCATGAGGTCCTTGTGGTCAAGTGTTGCGCTTTCTTCTATCAAGGGGTAGACAATGTAGACCTGTCTACCTTCTAGTATTTCCTTTTCTATGAAGTTGTTGACTGCGAGCCTTCCGCCGTCTGTCCTATGTACAGTCTTGATTTCCTTTCGGCCTGGCGGCATTTCGTCTAGGACGCTACAATCGAGATCCCCGTATGCTGTCATCGCAAGAGTACGTGGAATAGGTGTCGCTGTCATCACTAAAACGTGAGGAGAAATGGCTGCCTTTGACCAAAGCTTACTCCTCTGCGCCACCCCAAACTTGTGTTGCTCATCAATCACAGCCAATCCCAAATTCTTAAACACCACTCCCGGCTCTATCAGCGCATGTGTTCCAATAATTATGTTGACCTCACCCGATTCCAGGCCATCAAGCATGGGCCTTCTCGCGGATTTGGAAACTGAGCCGGTGAGCAGTTCGACTTTGATGTCCATTTGGCCTAAAAGCTCAACTATACCATTGTAATGCTGCTGCGCAAGGATCTCAGTTGGCGCCATAATGCAAGCCTGATACCCATTGTCTATGGCAAGAAGAGCGGTAAGTAGTGCAATGATGGTTTTTCCTGATCCCACGTCGCCCTGAAGCAACCTGTTCATATGCCAACCAGTATTCAGATCAGCCCTTATTTCCTTCATCACTCGCTTCTGCGCACCAGTCAACTCAAAAGGAAGATTGTCGTTGTAAAAGCTATTGAAATTGCCTCCTACTTTCTCAAAACGCACACCCTCCATGTCGACTGTCATAGCTTGCTTCTGCTTTAGAAGTGTCAGCTGCAAGTATAAAAGTTCCTCAAACCTGAGTCGCTTGAGTGCGCGTTCTGCTTCTTGCGGAGTCTTAGGGGAATGCACCTTATCAAAGGCTTCCATTCTACCTGGCAGTTGAAGTTGAGCCATCATCTGATCGCTCAGAGTTTCGTCTATTTCTCTATGCACCTCACCTAAGGCCAAACGTATCAACCGACCCAGCCCCGAACTGTGCAACCCCCTCGACGTCAACTTTTCTGTAGAAGAATAAACTGGATGCAATCCTCCTCCACCCCTAGACTCAAACTGATCCGCTCTTTCAACCTCTGGATGAGGGATGTTCCACTTGCCTTTGTAATTCTGTGGCTTGCCATAAATCACCACACCGATATCGACTGGCAATTGACCCATGATCCACTTCCCCCCTTTAAACCAAACCAACTCCATCGTCGATTCACCATCGTCAAAAACCGCAACCAATCTTGCTTGACGCCCTACACCCACCATCTTTTTGGAAACAATGTCCCCCTTGAATTGCAGCGATGTAGAATCGGCTGTTATATCAGAAATCTTGTGGAACTTAGACCTGTCTTCATACCTGAATGGCAGGTGTTGAATCAGGTCAAAAAAAGTAAATACACCAAGCTCAGTCTGAAGTAGTTCAGCGCGTTTGGGCCCTACCCCTTTGAGGTAGGCAATAGATGTCGTTAATGAGTTTGGTTGATTATTAGACATGCGGCTTATGCAATCTACCGCAAGTAATAATTTATACCAACATCAAGACTGGATTCTCTAGTAGATTTTTGAAATCTTGTAAGAACGCAGCCCCAGTTGCTCCATCAACTACTCTGTGATCACAGCTTAGAGTCACTTTCATCACATTACCTGGTACAACAACCCCGTCCTTAACTACAGGCACTTCGTTAATCCCTCCAATTGCGAGTATGCATGCATCTGGTGGGTTGATGATAGCCGTGAAGCTTTCAATACCAAACATTCCCAGGTTAGAAATTGTAAATGTATTTCCTTCCCAATCCTCTGGCTGTAGCTTCTTAGACTTGGCCTTTGCAGCAAAGTCTCTTACCTCTTCTCCAATTCCTGCAAATGACTTTCCATCAGCAAAACGCACAACAGGAACGAGTAACCCATCCTCAACAGCAACTGCTACGCCAATGTGTACGTGTTCGTTGTAACGGATTCTATCCTCCAACCAACTGCTGTTTACTGCTGGGTGCTTTCTAAGAGCCATCGCAGCAGCCTTAACGACCATGTCGTTGAATGACACTTTAAAAAAGCCTTGGTCATTGATCGCTTTTCGTGCTGCAATAGCATTTGACATATCAATGCTCAAATTCAAATAGAAGTGAGGAGCGCTAAACTTACTTTCAGCAAGACGAGAAGCGATAACCTTTCTCATTTGGCTTACACCAACTTCAGTGAATTTTTCTTGAGTCATAACTGGCATTCCAGTAGCTCCAGCCATCTTAAAGTTCTCTACGTCGCGCTTCACCACTCTTCCACCTTCACCTGATCCAGGAATTCTTCCTAACTGTAGGCCAAGCTTTTCAGCCAACTTCTTTGCAAGTGGTGATGCAACAACCCTATCACTACCTGTTGGCGGTGCTGGTGCTGCAGCCTTAGGTGCTGCAGCTACAGGAGCAGGTGCATATGCGGCAGGCGCAGGTGCTGGTGCAGCTGGAACAGGCGCAGGGGCCACTTCTTTCTTTTCTTCTTTTGCAGGAGCTGCATCTTCTTCAGCTTTAAGCAATTCCTTGTAATCCTCTCCTTTCTCACCTAGAATACACAAAACGCTATCAACAGGTGCAGTAGCTCCTGTTTCAACTCCTATATAAAGTAGGAATCCATCTTGGAAGGATTCAAACTCCATAGTTGCCTTATCCGTTTCGATTTCTGCTAACAAATCTCCACTTTCAACTTCGTCTCCAACCTTCTTATGCCAAGCAGCTACAACCCCTTCGGTCATAGTATCGCTTAATTTGGGCATTTTGACAATTTCAGCCATGATTCAATGTTTTATCAATGATCGTTAGTCCTTAACGAACGGGTAATCTTCTTGTGTGTAAACGTCTTCGTATAATTCGTGTGGCTCAGGTAGTGGACTTTCCTCAGCGAACTTCACTGCTTCTTCCACTTCAGCCTTCACTTCCTTTTCAACAGCTTTGATTTCATCTGCTGTCATCCACTTTTCAGCTAAAAGAATATTCTTAACGTGAGTGATTGGATCCTTTTCTTGGTATTCACTCACTTCATCCTTAGTTCTGTACTTCTGTGGATCAGACATTGAGTGACCCTTATAACGGTATGTCTCAATGTTGAGAAGTGTTGGACCCTCTCCTCTACGCCCACGTTTAGCAGCCCTTGCAATAGCAGCACATACATCCTCAGGGCTCATACCATCAACAGTCTCCGCAGGCATTTCATAACTGAGTGCCATTTTTGACATATCAGTCACATTGGTAGTTCTCTCAACACTTGTTCCCATGGCATATTGGTTGTTCTCAATAATGAAAATCACTGGTAGCTTCCAATTCATAGCCATGTTAAAAGTCTCGTGAAGAATTCCCTGTCTTGCTGCTCCATCACCCATAAAGCACACAGTAACGTGTTCTTCTTCTCTGTATTTGTCAGCAAAAGCAATTCCTGCTCCTAGTCCTATTTGGCCTCCTACAATACCATGCCCGCCAAAAAGATTCCTCTCCTTATCAAACATGTGCATAGAACCACCTTTTCCCTTAGAAAGACCTGTACGCTTACCGTAAAGCTCTGCCATTACTTTCTTAGGATCAGAACCCATTACAAGTGGATGAGCGTGATCTCTATATGCTGTAATAACTCTATCTGTAGGCTTAATCGCCTCCATCATTCCAGACAGAATAGCTTCTTGACCAATATAAAGGTGACAAAAGCCGCCGAACTTCTGCTGAATGTACAGCTGTCCGCACTTCTCTTCAAACTTGCGCATTAGGTACATCTCTCTGTACCATCTGCGATATACAGCCTCATTGTGAGGTAGTTTGTTTACTTTCTTTTTTGCCATAGATCTAGTTTATGGAGAGGGCAAAGATATATTCAAAGTGCAACTTCGTAACTTTACCTACTGCAAGATTTTACCAGTTGTTTTTTGATAGCTGGTTTTCTCTTTCTAAGCGAATTTGGCAATTGGAATCTTTAGACCAAAAAATATCTAGCTTCGAGCCTATTTCACTTTCCGAAATGGATGAAGTGAAGTTGATGAAAAGAACAGACACAAAATTTGTCTTTCCCTTAACTACTCTTCATAAAATCCTACACGACCTGGTCGATCACTACCGTGTATTGGATATTGATGGCGTTCGATTAAATGCCTATAGGTCACTATACTTCGATACAGAAGATTTTCAGTTTTACCACCAACATCACAATGGCAAAACCAATAGGAATAAAGTGAGATTCAGGGAATACATCGATTCTGGGTTGGCCTTTTTAGAGGTAAAACGCAAAAATAACAAGGGGAAGACTATAAAAAAGAGGATTAAAGTGGGTGAGATTCCTGAACAACTTGATGGCTCAAACAAGGACTTTGTAGATAAGGTTGTAGGAGAAACTCTCGATCTCAAGCCTCAACATTGGAATAAATTTAGCCGCATAACCCTTGTTCACAAGAGACGCAAAGAGCGACTTACAATAGACGTGGGTTTCCGATTCCAAGACACAGCTTCTAATAAACAAAACCTAGGTGAAATGGTGATTGCAGAGGTAAAACAAGCCAAACGCAACCTATCCTCTGACTTTATTAGATTAATCAAAAAAGAAAGGATTCATCCTTTCAGAATAAGCAAGTACTGTATGGCTACAGCTACATTGTTTCCTCAATTGAAGATGAACAACTTCAAAAGAAAGTTTTTACATTTAGACAAACTTCAGACAACATGAACGAATTACTGTTATTGCTAACTGATCTAGAACTTTTTGGCGCCGATTTAATCGATAAAAAAGATTTCTTCGAGCTTCTAGTAAAAGCCATTTTTAACTTTTTAGTTATAGGCTACATCGTTCGCTACTTGTACTATCCAGCAACAAAAAACAAGGACTACTTGTTTACATACTTGCTTATAAGTGTAACTGTTTTCTGCTTGTGTTTCCTATTAGAAAATGTAAAGCTTGAGCTAGGGTTTGCTCTAGGTCTATTTGCCATATTTGGCATTATTCGCTATCGAACAGATCCTATTCCTATCAAGGAGATGACCTACCTATTTATTGTTATAGGAGTATCTGTTATCAATGCATTAGCAAATAAGAAAATTAGTCATGCTGAGCTACTATTCACTAACATGTTAGTAGTAGCTGTAACCTATGGTTTGGAAAAAATCTGGCTGCTTAAGCATGAAAGCCGCAAGACTATAGTTTATGAAAAAATAGAACTGATAGTTCCTGAAAGAAGGGAAGATCTACTCGCTGATCTAAAAGAAAGAACGGGACTAAACGTAACTCGTGTAGAAATTAGAAAGCTGGATTTCCTCCGCGACACTGCTCAATTGAGAATCTTCTTTTTCGAGGAGGAAGAGGGTTAGGAATTAACCCTTCTTAAGCAACACCACTGCGTGTGCGCTTATGCCTTCGCCTGTGCCGACAAAGCCAAGTTTTTCTGTCGTTGTCGCTTTGACGCTAACTAGATCCATTTCACATCCAAGCACCTCTGAAATTACTGAACGCATATCAATTATGTGAGGAGCAAGTTTTGGAGCTTGAAGACAAACAGTTGTGTCGATATTGCCAATAATCCACCCTTTTGAGCGAACTAATTCCATCGTATGAGCTAATAGCTTTTTAGAATCTATCCCTTTATATGCAGGATCTGTATCTGGGAAATGCTTGCCTAAATCGCCAAGTGCCAAAGCTCCTAGCATTGCATCGCAGATAACATGGAGAAGAACGTCAGCATCGCTGTGGCCTACAGCGCCAAAATCACATGGGACTAGGATTCCGCCAATCCAAAGTTCTTCACCTGCGGCGAGGCGATGAACGTCGTAGCCATATCCGATTCTGAAATCCATTTGGGCTTAAAGTTACTCCTCAGAGAGGTACTCCTCGATATCTGAAAACTTAAGGCCTAGTGTAAATCTTAGAGTATTAGCCAGCGGGTTTTGCTGAGTTGTGCTAATCAAGTAACTAAGATCGATAGTGAACACGGTGTACTTGATTCCAGCTCCCATAGTCACAAACTGACGGTTACCCTTTGAATAGTGCTCGTAGAAATATCCAGCTCTAAAGGCAAAAACGTCCAGGAATCCATACTCAAATCCTCCACCAATATTGATCTCTCTTAGCTCTTCCTTGAAAATCGAACCATCCTCGATGAGTGCGTTCCCGTCGTCGTCAAATGTCACAACACCAGGGGCGTCGTAGAAAGATTGAACTATTCCTGTTGCCACACCAACGTTTGGATCATAACCACTTGCAATGGTGTTTGCGTCGTTTTGGTAGTAAACAGGTTGAGTTGGAACAAGGAGCTTATTGAAGTCTGTTGTGAATGTTAGCGAGTTGTACTCGTCGATTTGGCTTTTGTAAGCAAAACCCATTCTCAGATTTGCTGGGATGAAATCCTGAGCTGCCGTTTCAGTGTAGCTCATCTTAGCACCAATGTTTGAGATATTCATTCCCCAGTTAAAGGCACCCTTCGAACCAAACCAATTTGCGTGCTTATTCGTGTAGAATAGACTCACATCTGCAGCCACAGAAATACCAGGCTTAGACTCAGCTCCCATAACATCTATGCCACCAGTAAGGTTTGAGTGAATAAATCTTCCAGCAACACCACCACTGAAATTGTCTGTGAATTTTTGAGAGTATCCTACATCTAAGCTCAATTCAGCGGGTTGGAAATCTCTGAGTGTCGTACCGTTTTGGTCAGTAAACGTAATGTTACCTAGGCTGAAGTATCTCAATGCGTAACCTACAGCTGATCTTTTGTTGATTTTGTCTACACCAGTTAGGTAAGCAAGATTCATATCATCAACCAATGCCCTTAACCAAGGAGCATAACTAAGGCTTACATCTAATTCGCTATCGAGGAATGCCATCTTTGCAGCATTCCAATGCATACTATTCGCATCAGGAGACAGTGCAACACCAGCATCACCCAACGCTCCTGATCTTGAATCCGGAGCAATCATCAAAAATGGTACTGCAGTGGTAATCGTGTTCAATTGAACAATCGCTGCAGCGTCACCCGGATCAAGTTGAGATTTGGCGCTTTGAGGAAGCAATGCCATTACTGCAATTGCTACACTCGTTCGTATTAGATGCGTTCTATTCATTAGGTCGTGCAAATGTAGTCACGAGATTACTGCCCTACAACGATTACTTTGCTACCGTATTGTGTGGAAGCTCCATTAATCGCAATTAATTCAATGTTAAACAGGTAAATTCCTCTATCCACCTTAGCTCCACCATCATTAGTTAGATCCCATTGGAAGAGATCCGTCCTTGATCCATGGGCATGTAAATCAGAAACATAGCTCTTCACAAACCTTCCCTCAGAGTCGAAGATGTCAATTCTCGCTTCAACGGCATTGCACTCCTGATTGTGAGAGAATCTGAAAGTGGTTTGGTCTACAGCAGGGTTGGGATAAGCAATAACCGCATCTAATGCAACTTCAAGAGAATTAACCACTATAAATTCAGTAGTTGCCGTAGCGCTGTTATTCTGCACATCCCAAACCTTCAATTCCAAGTGATGTGGCCCGTCCTCTAAATCCCTAAACGGGAATCTAACCGTTCCACTCTTGTAGGTATCAAGATCTGCTGCGAAATAGGAATTCAAGATGTATGGATTGTCATACTCTCCATCAAGTACAGCCTTTACATCATGCCCAATTCCATTACCAACAGTATTTATCCCACTTTCATCAAACACCCTAGCATATAGCCATGGATCATCTGAAGTAATCCCTCCACTGATAAATAGAGTGTCATTCATATACAAATCTACCTCTGGTCCCTGGTCATCAATTTCTACATCATCAGATGTTCCTCCAATAATGAAATCCTCACTAGCACCGTGAGCATCAATCTCTCCACTAACTGCATAGCAACTTATACGCCCATTTCCATACGTATAATCGATGTCCCTTGGCACGACAAACTGGAAGCTAAAGACACCATTCACTACGCTTGCGAGTCCCTTATGTATCACATTACGGAACATGCTGTATGAAAATGCTCCTGCGATATCATCATTATCTAGAGTGCTAAGCTGCGAGCTTTTATCAAAAACCTTGGGATAAATCTTCCCAGTAAAATCACTTAGAGTATCCCCATTTTCACTCCCCACATATCCGCTAATTGTAACTAAGTCCAAACTCTTAATCGTATCCGGAATTTCCGTGATGTAGATGTTCTCTGCAGGATAGGCAAGCATCATTGCCGGATCGCCCAAGAGCGAGAAATTCCTCATGTTGACAGTACTCGTTACCTCATTGCTGTTCTTAGTGTCTTTACAGATATCGCCTAAGCAACGCATTTGGCCTGTCCCCTCATCCTCATCCAAAACAGTTTGGAAAAAAGCAGTGTTCAACTCCTGATTACCACCACTAAACACAGTCCTTGTAGTAGTTAAAGTGCCAACAGCTCCACCATTTGGGTTAAAAATCAGCATCTCACCAGCACTCTCCTCCTCTGGATCATCATACCTAGCAAGCTCACAAGTCGCTGTCATAAACACAGGCAACCTATTCATATTCGTCCACTCCCTAATTGTCGTCGTATTTAATATCCTCTCATGAGCCCAACCCCTAGCTCCACCATGACCTATATAATCAACAATCAACGCTCCCTCTTCTACCTTCCTCTGAATCTCAGCCTCAGCTTCATCATACCTCTCTCCTCCAGGTGTCGCCTCTTGCACATAAGCATCGGGGTAAATCTTTATGATATCGTACTCATTATACTCCTCATTTACGTGATTAGAATGCACCTCACTATCTGACATATGACGCCAGCCATCGTTGTGATTCCCGTCTTGGTCATCAGTAACAAACAGGATCTTATTCCTCCAATCACCAAAAGTCGACGAAGCATCATCTCCCAAACAACTACTCACCCCAGCAGAATCCACTGGCGCCCCTAAATACGTCTCAATCTTAGACACCATAGCAAGGGCATCACCCAAATCAGGAGCCGGAATCCTTCCCACACCAATCGACAACTTATCCCCAGGCGACTCCCCAAACCCATCCTCTAACAAACCAAAATAATCATCCGTCACATAACTACTCACAGTACTTTCAGAATTGGCACTCTGAAAAGTCAATAGATCAACTCCGTCAGGATTCAGGTTTCGGTTCAAATACGACCCATCCCCCATCAACAGCAGGTGCTTCGGCTCGTCTTCCGGCGATTCGGCCTTATCCCTCAACATCATCATCAACATCTTCAACGCCGTTGGATCAGGCGACCCCGACGAAAAGCTATTCCAGACCTCCCTCTGATTCACCACTGCCACCCTCATCCCCTCATTAGAGTGTAGAGTCGCCAACCTGTACGCCGCCGAATCCAACACAGGCGACGTCAGAATCACCAAATCAATATCCTTCAGCGAATGCAAATCCGAATTCTCCACCCTACCCCTAGCCTCAACACCGTGAGCAGCTGAATTTCGGAAAGCCACAAACCTTCGTGTCGTATCAGCTAGAGCCTTAAACTCCAATTCCTCTCCATCGATTGAAATCTCACACTTCCTTGGTGCAATGTGTTCAGTAACGTCCCAAACCTCATCAACATCAGACGCATCGTCCAGTATGTACTTAGCAATATTGCTAGGATCAGTATCATGTGTTCCATTAAAGTGAAACTGTCCACCGTAAAATTTCAACTCCTGCTCGGCCTGAACTCTAACGTAATCAATCCAACCTTGGGCTTCTTCGTTTCCAGGATTAAATGACATTTCTACAGTCACACCATCCCCTTCCAATGGAGCCTTGATTTGAAGTATCCTCTTCTGAGCGATCAAAAGACTACTCTCAGTCAAACTAATGTCAGAAGTAGTGTACGACTCTCCAACACAAGACATCGTATAGTCACTCGTCGAGCCAAGAGTCCTTCCTGCAATCCTAGATTCTACATACCCCGAATCGCCAACAAGATTTGGCAAGTCGAAATAAAAACTGAAAATCTGAGAACCTAAGAAAGTAAAGTGCTCGTTGTAAAACTCCCTTCCAGACTTTGCAAGGTTTACAGTTTCGACTTCGTGAAATCTTCGCGCCCAATGAGAGTCATGGCTTTCAGTCGAAGTGCCTTCTATTTGTGTAGTTTCTATACGGCTACCCTCTAAGTTTGGCGCACCATCAAGGCGCATAAAATAAAACGCAGTATCGCTCCAAGAATGAAGGTTATGACTCCACCTTTCATCATCCTCGTCATATTCCCAGTCATTTACACCTGAAGCATGGAAGAAAACAACATCACCTTGATTGAATTTACCATCACCCTCTCCAATAGTTTTAATCGGTAATAATGGCAGGTCTAAAGGCCTTTCAACATCATTTTCAAAAGGCAGTTGTCGTCCTCCTCCACCAAAGAGCTGAATACTAGCAAAATCAACTGTATCAGGGTCTATTCCTGATGCAACCAAATCTGAATATTCGATTCTATGCACACCTTCTTTGCTAGTGGCAAATTTGATCCAACTTCCTTGAGAAAGAGCAGAGTGTTCTGGCCAATCTCTTTGAATTCGATTGTGCAATGCTGGAGACGAAGCTATGATTGCTTCCAACGATGTAAGTCTTTGAAGTTGCTCCCCTGATTTTCTGAACGCTGGCAATCTAACCTGAGCATAAAAATCTCCAGTGTTAGCGCCTCTTACAACCCTCCATTCGGGTCTTATAACAGTAAAATCATCTCCTACCTCACTCTCATCACCATCAAAATTTTCCCATTGAAAAATTTCATCAAGCACTTCAACTCCTGTCCATTGATGTGAAATCTCAAATTCTACTATTACAGTTGGTGAGATTTTGTCTAGAATTTCAGATTGCTGCTCAAGGGTCCAAGCAACTTCTATCACCTCGGTGCCATCTTGCGCAAAGATCTGATTTTCACCAAAGTAAAAGGCGCAAAAAACAAGGATTATTATTGAGAACACACGATTGAGTGTGCATATCCTTTTATTTTTTGCGTCGATGCTCATAAGATTATTGCCAAATTTCGGCACGAATCACGGAATTAACGTCATTTAATTGTGGTTATTGTTAAAGCGCCTGTATTGCGCCCGCTTTGAGAATTATCCATAAAGTGTGATGTAATTTTTGTATACTTGTAGGTTCAATGGGAACCTCTATGTTGAAAATGAAACTGAAAAATATAATTCGCTACACGCTCCTTGCGTTTGTTCTAGCTGCTGGTGTTGCAAATGAAGCACAAGCACAGGATCCTGAGTTCACTCAGTATTACGCGAATCCCCTATTCCTAAATCCAGCCTTCGCGGGTTCGGATCGTTGTCCTCGAATGGTAATGTCTTACCGTAACCAATGGCCAGCTATGAGTGGCAATTACGTTACTCAAGCTGTATCATATGATCAACACTTGAATTCTATTCAAGGCGGATTAGGATTAACTGTATTACACGACCAAGCTGGTCAAAACACTCTACAGACTACGAGAATTACTGGAATGTATGCGTACCAGCAAAGCCTAACTAGAAAACTTAGCCTACGTGCAGCACTTGAAGCTAGTTATTTCCAAAAAGCTCTTGATTGGAGTAATTTGACATTTGGAGATATGATTGATCCAAGAAGAGGATTTATCTATGAAACTCAAGACACACCTAGAGGAGGTAAGGTTCAAAATGTGGACTTCGGTGCAGGATTACTACTATTCACTCCTAAACTTCACTTAGGTTTTGCTGCTCATCACTTGAATGAGCCAAACGAAAGCCTTGTAGTTGGTTTAAGTAGACTTCCAATGAAGCTTACTGTTCACGGAGGTGGTAAGTTCCCCATTAAGAAAAACATTAAAAACGAAGTGCTCGCTTCTATTTCTCCAAACTTCTTATTCCGCAAGCAAGGAGAATTCACACAAGCAAACACTGGTCTATTCGTAAACAAAGGGCCTTTGTTCGGAGGTGTTTGGTACAGAGGTATGTTTATCGCAAGGGATGAAAATCCATTGTACAAGGATGCACTTATAGCAGTAATTGGAATTGAATCAGATATAATGAGATTTGGCTACAGCTACGACATTACGATTTCTGATTTAACACCTGCTACTGGTGGTGCTCACGAATTGAGCATGACATTGAAATTTGACTGTAAATCGAAAAAAGGCAAGTTCCGCAAAATACCTTGCCCGACTTTCTAGTTATATAACTGCAAGAACTAAGAACTAGATCATCAACCCTATTTAAGATGAAATTGAAACTACATACTACACTGATTGCTTCACTTGGCTTTATGATAGCCTTGTCGGGTTGTTACCGAGAACGTTCGGGTGCAACTGGATGGAAGTACAACAAAACTGACAACGGTGGGTTCGAGAAGGCTGCCTTCTACGAGCAACAAACTGGACCAGGTCTAATCTTTGTTGAAGGTGGAACCTTTACAATGGGTCAGGTAGAAGATGACTTGACAAACAACTGGGACAATTCTCCAAGAAGAGTAACTGTAAGTTCATTCTACATGGATGAGACTGAGGTAACGAATATGTTTTGGTTAGAATACCTAGAGTGGTTAGAAAGAATTTACGGCAACAGCTTCCCTGAAATTGTAGAAAGAGCTCTGCCAGACACATTAGCTTGGAGAGAGAAGCTTGCTTACAATGAGCCAATGGTAAATTACTACCTACGTCACCCAGCATACAGAGACTACCCAGTTGTTGGAGTAAGCTGGAGACAAGCAACTGACTTCTGTAAGTGGAGAACAGATCGTGTAAACGAAAACATTCTTGTACAAGAAGGTCTTTTCGTTCACAATCCTGAATCTCAAATGGATGAAGAGCACTTTACAACTGAAACTTACTTCAATCGTCAATACGTAGGTGAACGTGATGCTGAAGGTGTAACTGATTACAGTCCAAACTCAAGCGGATACCGTGATATTAGAATGGAAGATGGTCTCTTGCTTCCAGACTACAGATTACCTACTGAGGCTGAGTGGGAGTACGCTGCTTTAGGCCTTATTGGCAATAGCTATGGCGAATTAATTGAAGAACGTAGAACTTACCCTTGGGATGGTCACTACATCCGTAATGACAAGACTCGTGATAAGGGATATGGAGATGTAAATGCCAACTTTGTAAAAGGACGAGGTGATTACATGGGTGTAGCAGGATCACTTGATGACTTTGCTGACATTACTGCTCAAGTTAGAGCTTATGCACCAAACGATTACGGTCTATTTAACATGGCTGGAAATGTTAACGAGTGGGTAATGGATGTATATCGTCCTCTATCAACTTTAGATTCAGAGGAATTCCGTCCTTTCCGTGGCAACAATTACCAGACTATGGTTAAGAATCCTGAAGGAAAGCCTGCTGACAAATATGACTACGTAGTTTACGATATCCCTAGCACTATAGAATTCTTAGGTGATTTTAGAAATAAGCTAGGGTCTTCTGCTGTTACACCAGAGGATGACGAGTTGATGAATAGCTTAGAACTTAAGTTTGAAGAAGCTCAGGAAACTCAAAACAAGAAGCAAGAGGAAGAAGCCCAAACTCTTATGGCAGAAGCTCTTGAACTTATTGTAGACAGTGAAGCTCTTGTTGCTGCAGATCTTAGAAAAGGAATGAGCAAGAACATTATTGCTGTACCTGGCGACATGAAGTTCCGCGATGTTACTGTTGAAGAAAATATCAATAGAAGCAATTACAGAGAAGCAAACAACATCGATTACTTAGATGGAGACTTCAATAGTTCTATTGCATTCGGTCAAGGTGATGAAGGAAAAGCAGACCAAAACAGAATGTATGATTACGGCTCATCTTCTCTTGTAAACAACGAATCTAGAGTTTATAAAGGTGGCGGATGGGATGACAGAGCTTACTGGTTAGTTCCTGGTACTCGTAGATTCTTAGATGAGAACCAATCTTCAGCTTCTATTGGATTTAGATGCGCTATGACAAGAGTTGGTACTCCTGTTCCATATGGTGGACACTAACAACTGAATAACTTTTGTGAAGCCCTGATGTTCTTAAAGCATCGGGGCTTTTCTTTGTATTGATTTAAGCTATGTCGTCTACAGAACTTCTCGATTTATTTTTAAGTGCTCCAAATGGAGTGACTACTGATACTAGAATGTGTCGAGAGGGGATGCTGTTTTTTGCCCTAAAAGGAGAAAACTTTGATGGAAATCAATATGCTTTAGAAGCTTTAGAAGCAGGATGCATAGCTGCAATTGTCGACGACCCTACCCTAGAAGACCAAACCAACATTTTCCTCGTCAATGACGTTCTTGAATCACTTCAAGGGCTAGCAAGAGAATACAGGAGAACATTTGATATACCAGTTCTAGGCTTAACCGGATCTAATGGTAAAACCACTACCAAAGAACTAATTACATCTGTATTGTCTGAAAAATTCAAGGTTCATTCAACTAAAGGAAATCTCAATAATCACATTGGAGTTCCTCTAACAATTCTTTCAGCTCCTAAGGACACTGAAATACTGGTTGTTGAAATGGGAGCAAATCACATTGGTGAAATTGCTACACTATGTTCAATAGCAGAACCTAGCTGTGGACTAATCACAAATATTGGGCGAGCACACCTTGAGGGGTTTGGAGGTATTGAGGGTGTTAAGAAAGGAAAAGGGGAATTGTTCGATTTCTTAAGAGCAACGAGTGGCTTTGCTTTTGTCAATGCTAATCACGACGCATTATTAGAAATTTCTAAAGATCTCAATTGCACATACTATGGAAATGCTTTACACGAACCTTTAGCTAGGTTTGTTGAAGGAGATAGCAGGTCTTTTGTTTGGTCTCAAGAAGGGTTAAAAAGTGATGCATTGTCTGTTCAACTAGAAGGTGATTACAATCTCGACAATATCACAACAGCAATTACAATAGGCCTTCATTTTGGTGTTCACAGAGATTCAATTGGAAAGGCAATATCAGAATACTCTCCAACTAATAACAGATCTCAAACAACCCAAACCGAGCACAACTCTATTCTTCTAGATGCATACAATGCTAACCCTTCAAGCATGACGGGAGCTCTAGAATCTTTCGCTAGGAACATTGAAGGAGACAAACTTGTTGTTTTAGGGGATATGAGGGAATTGGGTATCTACTCTCATGAAGCTCATAAAGAAATAGTAGGTCTATGTGATAGGCTTGGGCTTGATGCAATTTTTGTAGGGGAAGAATTTTTTGCTGTGAATGATGGTGGTGGGAGATTCTATGCAAACACAGAGGACCTTAGAAAGGTTTGGGAAGTTGAAATTATTAAAGACAAAACCATTCTACTCAAAGGAAGCAGGGGAATGAGAATGGAACAACTACTCCCCCTACTCTGATTATCTTTAGACCATGAAATTGATTGAAGAACTGAAGTGGAGAGGCATGTTGCACGACATAATGCCTGGAATTGAGGAACAGATGGAAAAGGAAATGACTTCAGCGTATGTTGGATTTGATCCTACAGCTGATTCACTTCACATCGGCAATCTCGTTCCAGTTATGCTTCTAGTTCATTGGCAACGTGCCGGTCACAGACCTGTAGCATTAGTTGGAGGAGCTACGGGCATGGTGGGTGATCCTAGTGGAAAGACAGCTGAACGACAATTTCTTGATGTTGATGTCATTAATCACAATCTAGAATGCCAAAAGAAGCAACTAGAAAAGTTCCTTGACTTTAACGGAGACAATGGCGCCAAAGTAGTAAACAACATTGACTGGTTTAAAGGAATGACTTTCCTTGATTTCATTCGTGATGTCGGCAAGCACATTACTGTCAATTACATGATGAGTAAGGACAGTGTAAAAAACAGGCTTGAGGGTGGTATGAGTTTCACAGAGTTTACCTACCAGTTAGTTCAAGGATATGATTTTTACCACTTGTGGAAGAATGAGAATTGTATGGTGCAAATGGGAGGTAGTGATCAGTGGGGAAACATCGTTACTGGAACTGAAATAATCAGAAAAAAAGATGGCGGTAAAGCTTTTGCACTCACTGCTCCACTTATCACAAAGGCTGACGGAAGTAAGTTTGGCAAGAGTGAGGGAGGTAATGTTTGGATTGACAAGAATCGCACTTCAGCTTATAAATTCTACCAATATTGGATCAATACTGCGGACGAAGATGCAGGAAAGTTTATTAGAATTTTCACTCTTAAATCACGTGAAGAGATAGACGCTCTAGAGGCAGAACATTCAAAAAACCCTGCTGCTAGATTATTACAAAAAGCTCTAGCAGAGGATATAACAATCCGAGTACATTCAGAAGAGGATTTAAAGACAGCAATTGCAGCATCAAAAATCCTATTTGGCAAAAGCGCTAAAGAGGATCTAGCAAGCCTACCTGAATCAGAATTCCTTTCAGTATTTGAGGGTGTGCCTCAATGCGAAATTGATATGTCACAACTTGAAGGTGGATTAGGCGTAATAGATTTACTTAGTGGAGTTACAGGCTTTTTGAGTTCTAATGGTGAAGCAAAAAGAGCCTTAAAAGAAAACTCAATTAGAATTAATAAGGAAATTGTTGATGCAGGACGTGTCGTGTCTAAAGAAGATCTCCTTAATGGAAAGCAGCTGTTAATTCAGAGGGGTAAGAAAAATTACTTCTTAGTTAACGCTAAGTAAATTACATCCCCTGACCTCACTGTGGTCAAATCTACCAAGTATCTCAAATCTATTTGACCCATCCTTAGGTTCCTTTCTGCCCAAATCCGATGTTGATATAAACGAACAACTATCAATGTTGGCCAAATCAATTATTTGAACTCTTCCTGTTCTACCCCTTTCCAATTCTGTCATTGGATCCGCTGTGTCTTTAATAAGAACCCTCATCCATTTGGGTGGCTCAAAGTGTTTCCCGTCTAATGAATATGCCTGTGACAACAATTCGGTCATACCGTATTCACTTAGGATTTGGGCTTCTGGAAAAACACTTTTAATTCTAGAATGCACCTCTGACCTTACTGGCTCTCTTCCATGCCCTTTCATACCCCCAGTTTCAATAATCGTTAGATTTTGAACACTTCCAGCAACAGATTCTAACCATTGCAAAATCGCATGAGTTACACCTATGACTACAGGATTAGTTGACCTACACAATTCTTCCTCCATTCCTTGAAAATCGTTCATGTAAAAGCTCTCCTCAGAATCACTAATATTCATAAAATTCTTCACCATTGCAACAAGTGAAGATTCATTACTATAACCAGGCAAAAGACCAAACCACCTAGAATCCTCCACCCTTCCGACAATTTCATTATAAATTCTAACTGAGACCTCATGATACCAATCAATAGATTTTATGTGATGTTCAGATCTATTTTGTGAGTTACTAGTTCCAGAGCTTTTGAAAATGGCTTCTGATGAGAATTCTCCCGTAACTACTTTGTTTGACTTGAAAGCCTCAACTGGTAGAAATGGAATTTGGGAGGTGTTTGATATTTTTTGGGGAGCTACATTAAGTAGGTCAAGATATCTTGAATAAACTAGGTTGTTTGCTGCTTGATATTGGAATACCTCTATTGCTAGTGATTCAAAGTCATGGCAATCTAAAATGCGCGATTTTAAATTTTCTAGTTGGGATTCCATGGGGCTAAGTTCGGAAGTGGTAGCTTTGGAATTATGATTTGGGGCAAAATAATTAGACCAGCTATTGTGGTTTTGGGATTAACTGGCTGTTTGGAGGATGTCAGTTTTCCTGATGAACCTCAAATTGAGTTTATGTCATTTATAGTTGATGAAACTGATAACGCTGTTTTAAGTTTCAGCGTAACTGACGGTGATGGAGATCTGGGTTTGAACACAGATGACATTCAACCACCCTTTTGTCCTACATGTGAGCACTACTACAATCTTAAATGCGAATATGACGAGCTTAGAGATGGAGTTTGGACTCACATAGAATTAAATCCACAAGAGGGGCAAGTTCCATTTTATTACAGAGTGCCTAGGGCAAATCCTTCGGGATCAAATCAAGCAATTGATGGTGTCATAGAAGTAGCAATGAATACATGGTATTTACAAAGCTCGTATGATACACTTAGATTTAGGATAACAATAGAGGATAGATCGTTGAATCTATCCAATGAAGACACAACATCAGTTATTGTGAAATAAAAAAGGCACCCCATTTGGAGTGCCTTTCTTTTTATTGATTAGAAGAGTTAGTCACATAATTCTCCGAATGCTGATAAGAACAGAAGAAGGTCACCAGTAGATACTGTACCGTCTCCATTAATGTCAGAAGGACAATCATTCTCTGCGATACTGAATGTACATGTACCATCGTCTATAGATGCACCTGAATCGTAGTTCTCAGCAGTTGTGTATGTACAACCGTAACAGTCGTATTCACATGCGTCAGAATCTGCTAAGTATGCTGTTGGGTTGTAGTTACACGCTGTTGCGTCATTACATCCAAAAGCAGATGAGTTAGGGGCACCTGGGGTACCGCCGTCTACCCATGAAGCTTGCCAGTTAGACCCGAATTCGTTATCCATTCCTGGGATACCAGCAATGTACTCTGCAAGAATTTCTGGGATGTATTCAAGAGAAGCACATCCTCCATTTGGATCAGAAATAAGTACAGATCCTAATATGCTAAACCCATCTCCTGGCCAATCACCTTCATCTGAGTAATCCACTCTATCAACTTCGTTGCCCCAAGCGTCTTGCAGTGCAACAGATTCTCCAGAGTTAGAGAAGTTACCTAATTCCATTGTGAATACTTGGTATCCATTGCCCTCGTAGTTTGGCGCACCAAGTCCGCCAGCTACAGTGATTACAACGAATTCTCCAGCAGCAAGTGTAGTACCCTCTGGGAACACAAGTCCTACTTGGTCTTCACCAGATGCTCCATTGATGAACTGGAATCCACTAATATCTGTAGGAACATCACCTAGGTTAAGTAGCTCAGAGAACTCCCATTCGAAATCATCACCCTGGTTAGAACAAGGGTTGTAATGAATCTCGTTAATGATGATTGAAGGCAATGTGTAGTAACAAGACGAGTTGTCTTCATTTGTTGTATTAGGGTTATAGTTCAATGCATTCTCGTCAGTACAACCAGTAATTACACACGAACCATCGTCAACCGTAGCAGATGGATCGTAGTTGTCTGCTGTAGCATCAGTACATCCTTCAACGTTTGCACATGAACCATCGTCTTCAGATGCAAGAGCATCATAGTTAGGGAAGTCTGGGTTCATACAACCAAGTCTTACAACATCTGATGAATCTCTAGGGGCAAGTTTCCAAGCACCATATGCATAGAAGTTTGGTCCAGTTACTCTGTAAGAAACTCCGTTTTCAACAAGAGGAATTAGTACTCCATCAACGTCTACACTATCGCCCACAGCATCGTATGCAAAATCATCAACTGCACCTGCGCCTGATCCGTGGTCTAGTAACCACTCACCATATCCAGCGTCTGCGTTTGAAACAGGAGCTAGCATTTGAAGTAGTACGCTCTCCCACTGTTCATCGTTAATAGAACCAGTTGCTAGAAGCTCTGCTGCAGGTAGGTCGTTACCCGAAGAGTTTACCGTTGGAGTTGCTCCTAGGATTTGGCGTAAACCATATACTTCACTAACGTTACCAGCAACGTCTACTTGGTCACCAACAGCAACACTGTCACCAATACACCAAATTGCAGAATATGGTCCTGTTCCGTTTTGGATGACAAATGATGGATTGTTTGCTAAAGCAAATGAAGCTTCAAAAACAGCAGTTACAGTACCATGTGTTATTACTTGACCAGATACTGGCCCTGCGTGGATTTCTTGAACTGTTAGGTTAGGAATGAAGATACATGATCCATCATCCTCTGTTGCATTCTCATCGTAGTTGACTGCTCCTGGATCAGTACATCCAGCAGTACTAGATGCACAACCACCTGTGAAAGTGTGAACTGCAATATCACCCCAGTAATTTGAATCATAAATAATCCACTCACCGTCGAATTCATTAGTACCGGCTGATCCTGCCCACTCACCAGCATTACCTGCATTAACATCAGGCTTTCTTACTAGTGTTCCGTTTTGTGTAGCGTTAGTTACACCTGAAACAGTAAATCCAGAGCCTGGATCTGGACCAATTTCTCCAACTACATCTACAAGCACTGTGTCCTGTCCAGCAAACTCAAATAATCCATATGTGTCATCACCATTACTAAGGTAGTAATATGTCATGTCTGCAACGTCTAAGATGGTTTGGTCTGCACTAGGGTGAGCAACTACGTAAGTTCCGTTAGGCTCAATTGTAGCATCAATTGGGAAAGAGAAAGTCCAATAATCGAACTGATCTGACACGTATAATGCATCAGGGTTGTCACAACCATTACTACAGTTTGCCATTGTGTATTGGCTTAAGAATACTGTTGAACTAGTTGGGTTGTAAATCTCTAAGTACTTGTTGTTACTCGATCCCTCTGCAATTTCAGAAATGAAAACTGTACACTCTGCACCTGAGAATTGACAGCTACCATCATCAATTGAAGCAGATGAGTTGTAGTTATCAGCTGTGTTATTCGTACAACCGTGAAGCATCACATCTGATGCATCGCGTGGTTGAATCTTATAGTTAGAGTAGCTGTAATCAAGAGCACCTACTAGATCAACTGTAACACCAAGTGAGATAAGTCCAGCTCCAATAGCGTCATAACCTTTATCGTCAGCTCTAACTGATCCTGATCCATCAGATAATGACCATTCGCCATATCCTAGTGCATCATTATCTACTGTACCACTTGTGTGAACAAGGACACCCTCCCATGGTTCATCAATTACTGCTAAAGTTCCTAAAAGCTCAGCAGAAGGAAGATCGTTTCCTTGGCTTACAATTGATACAGCTGGAGATGAAAGTTGAGTTAGATCATAGTACTCACCTACAGTAGCAGTAATGTTTACTTCATCACCAACCTGAACACTGACATCAGCACCGTACATCCAAATTCCTGAGTAAGGTCCTGTTCCATCTTGAACAGATACAGAAGAACCGTACACACCTGTTACAATACCTGAAGTATTTACAACTTGATCAGTGTAAGCACCTGACTCTTGGCCTACTTGAATATCGTAAATAGAAGTGAATTGAGACTCCTGACAAGATCCATCATCCCAATCTGCATCTTCATTATAGTTAGGTGCTGCAGGGTCATTACAACCACCTAAACCAACAGTAATGGTACCAACCATTCCATTAGCAGCGTGATTTCCAATTGAACAGTCGTAAGAATAAACTCCAGGCACATTGAATGTGTGAGAACCAATACACTCATACGCATTACTAAACACTGGAGGAATGTAGAATGATTCAGGGTTGCCAAATGATTCTCCTGTTAGTGCACTAACATCAAAATTGATGTCGTGGTTACCACCTATGTTTGTCCAAGTAACTTGAGCACCTACTTGAACCGTTAAATTAGCAGGCTCGAATCCATAGTTAAACGCATCTACTTCAATAGCATCAACGTTACAAGCGTTATCAAATAGACAACTTCCGTCATCAGAAGTTGCTGATGCATCGTAGTTAGTTGCATTAGGGTTTGTACAACCCTCTACAGCAGCTCCACAGTTTCCAGTAAATGTGTGCGAGCCTAAATCATTCCAAGTGTTCTGATCGAAAACAATCCACTCTGAATCCTCTTCGTTAGTACCAGCAGAAGTTGTCCAATCTCCTCCATTTCCTTGACTTACATCTGACTTTCTTACAAGAGTATGGTCTTTTGTTGCATTTGCAACTCCAGCAACATCCCATCCAGATCCAGGATCACCATTCCAATCTCCTATAGCATCCACTTGAACGTAATCGTCTTCTGTTCCTTGGACAAGCATATAACCGTCATCACCATTACTTAGGTAGGTGTGCGTTTGGTCTGCAAATGCAAGAATCGCAGGATCGGCAGATCCGTGGGCGATAACATAGAATCCTCCAGCAGCAATTGTTGCTCCTTCAGAAAAAGTATTCCAATACTCATACTCACCTGGAGTAGATGGAGCATTACTTACGCTAGGAAAAGCATATCCTGAAAGATCAATCTCCATGTTTGTGGGATTGTAAATCTCTAGGTACTTGTTGTTTGACGTTCCTTCTGCGTATTCAGAAAAGAAAAGTGTACACTGTGCTTGACTAACATTAATTGCCGCGAAAAGGACAGTGAAAAGGGTTAGGGTGAATCGATACATGGTTGTTTTAATTATACTCTCGTAAATCTACACTTCGAAGTCATTCAAAACAAGTGAAATATGCATTCAACTGGAATTAATCCATTTTGAACGACAATCTATGTAAGTTCGTCGTTCCTAGAGATTTAACTGCTGCTTTGTGGTTTGGGGTTGGGTAGCCAGCATTTTTCTCCCAATCATAACCAGGATATTTTTCAGCAGCCTTCTTCATGAACTCATCTCTATGAGTTTTGGCTAGTATGCTTGCAGCTGCAATAGAAGAATATTTTCCATCCCCTTTTATCACACAAGTATGAGGTGGCATTGATTCAGATGTTACAAATCTATTTCCATCAATTAGAATATGATCAGGTTTGATAAACAGCTGATCTACAGATTCCCTCATAGCTAAAAATGAAGCCTGTAAAATATTGATCTCATCAATTTTGTCGTTGGAAACAAAAGAAACAGCCCATGCAAGAGCCTTCTCTTCAATTTGTAGTCTTAGAGCATCTCTCTTTTTCTCAGAAAGCTTTTTACTATCGTCAAGGTTGAGTTCATTAGATGTTTTCTCGTCGAGTATTACTGCAGCAGCAACTACGGGGCCAGCTAAACAACCCCTTCCTGCTTCATCACATCCAGCCTCCACTCTACCGAGTTCTAAAAAAGGAAGAAGCTTAGCCATTTAGAAGATTGTCAATTTCATTAGACAAAATCTCCGCACTCTTATCCCAAGAAAAATTACCAGAACGTTTTAATCCCAAATCTATAATTGTATTTCTAAACTCATCATCTCTTTCTAATTTCAAAAGAGCCTCAGCTGCAGATTTAAAATCTTCCGGCGCCACAAGTGCTGCGGCTGCACCACCGCAAACTTCTGGAACTGAAGTGCAATTGCTCGCAACAACGGGAACACCTGAAGCCATTGCTTCAACAATCGGAACACCAAATCCTTCAAAAAAAGGCAAGTAAATCATTGCCTCTGCTCCTGCTACTGCTTGAGCAAGATTATCATCGTTAAGTCTTCCGGCATAATGGACATTTTCTCCTATTGCTTTTTCATCTCTCCACATAGAAACACCAATAATTAATAGATCGAAAGACCCACCTAACATTTTGTACTTCTCAAATGCCCTTACCATTCCATGAATGTTTTTTCTTGGGTGCAGTGACCCTACAAAAACAATGTATGGATTGCCCGATGTGTGTCTGTCGCGTATTGTTTGCTTTTCGCGAATTGGAGTAAACATAAGGTCGGGGGCATTGGGTATAACTGTGATATCTGACACACCGTAATTAGCTTCTATATCCTTTTTGCTATAATCTGAAACTGTACAAAGCTTATTTGCTATTCTAGCATATTCAGGGAAACGAGTTCTAAAATGTCTTGCGTAACGCTTAGGCAACCACTCTGGATTATGTTCAAAATTTATGTCGTGTATCACATTGAGTTGTTGAACCGAAGTACGTCTACTTATATATCCATCTGTAGAAACAAAAACATCTGCACCCCATCTCCTCAGCTTTCTAGCAACAGAGTAATCAAACCAAATATCAAACAACCATGGGCGTCTAGCTGGTGGTAGTAAACTAACCATCTCAACATTATCACCAAAGTTAAATTCTTCAGATGGTGTCCTATCAAAGATCAAAAGGAAATCATCGTTGGGCCTCGACGCAACCAACCTTTTGAAGCACTGGTGAGTAAACCTACCCGTCCCTTCCAGCTTTCCAGAAATTAATAATCGTGCGTTTAAGGCAATACGAGACATGGGTTCAAAGTTATAACTTTGCTCGTCTGTAGTTAACTAATCTTCTTTACCCTTATGCAGTCAAATTTAGACTCCTCTCATCTTATTCTTTTTGTCTATAACAGATTGCGAATTTTTATCGCTGTAGGCCTTGTTGCAACTGTTGTTTCTTCTGTTGTTTCGCTTGTTATGGAAGAGAAATTCCAATCAAGCGTTGTAATGTTTGCAACTACACAAAGCTCAATTGGTCAGCAATTTTTTGAGGAGACAAATTCAGGAGACATCCTTTCTTATGGAGAAACTGAGGATGCTGAAAGGTTGTTACAATTATTGAATTCTAATCTTGTTAGAGGCAAAATCATAGCTTCACACAACCTTGCTGAACACTACGACATTGATGTTAATGAGCCAGGTGGAAAGACTTTACTACAGAAGGAATACAACAGTAATGTGAGTGCTGCGCTAACACGTTACGGTTCTATAAGGGTTGCGGTAATGGATACAGATCCACAACTAGCAAAAGAGATTGCTAATCATTTGGTTCAGCTAACAGACAGTTTGGCCAATAAGCTTAGAAATGAAAGAGCACTGCTTGCATTTGAGTTGGCAAAACAGTCGTACGAAAAAGCTGTTAAGGAAATCCAAACTGCAGAGGACAAACTAGGAGAACTGCACTCACAAGGTATCTATGATTTCGAAGCTCAAGTTGAAGGTCTTACCATTCAGTATGGAACTGCTGTTGCTAATAACAACATGAAGGGCGCAAGAACAATCCAAAACGATCTTGATAGAATTTCGAAACTTGCTAATGAGTACAACGAGCTAGCAAATTTTCTTGAACCAGCTTACGAGCAATTGGCAATATTGAAGAAGAGATTTGATTTATTGAAGGTTGATGCTGAAACTCATCTACCGTCAAGTTTAGTTGTCGACATGGCAGAGGCAGCAGATAAGAAAGCTTATCCAGTAAGATGGCTAATTGTAGTTGTAAGCGTATTTTCTTCTCTTGCATTTACACTTATTGCATTACTCGTACTCGATAGTATTAAATCTGCAGAAAAGTAAAAGTGAAGCAATTTGCTTCTGATAAAATCGCATTAATTGGCGGGATTATTTACTCAATAATTCTAAGCCTAAGCATCTATTTTGAATTTATGTGGTTGGCACTAGCGCCAGCTGGATTTGTATTAGCATGGTGGGCAATTAAACGCATGGATTTATTCATGGGTGTTCTTCTCATGGCTGTTCCACTAAGTTTGAATTTACAGGAGTTTTCTTACTCAATGCCGGGTCTATTTATGCCTACTGAGCCTATGCTTTTAGGATTACTTGGGCTTTTTATAATAAGATCATGTAAAGGATATCCAGTAGACAAAAAACTATTTACACACCCAATTTCGTATGTGATTGGTGCAATGATGTTGTGGATGCTTATCACATCTCTTACCAGTTATGATTTGATCGTTTCTCTGAAATTTTTTACCTCTAGATCTTGGTTTGTAGTGGGGTTCTTTTTCATACTAGGGCATATAATGCTACACAAGCCCGTGTACAGAGAGAACATGGTTTTATTGATTCTATACCCTCTAATTATCGTTGTAATCTATACTGTGATAAGACACGCAGGACATGCTTTTAGCAAGGATGCTGGTCACTGGATGATGAAGCCATTCTTCAAAGACCACACTTCATACGGAGCCGTCCTTGCAATGCTGTTTCCTCCTGCTTTGTTTCTGCTTTTAAAGAAGGATAGGCCTGCAATTTCAAGATTGTTATTGGGAATTGCTACATTTATTTTGGCTATTGGGATTGTGTTCTCGTTTACAAGGGCTGCTTGGGTGAGTTTGGTGGGAGTAGCTGCACTTTTTACAGCAATGAGATTAGGGGTAAAGTTGAAGCAGCTTGCATCAGTAGGAATTTTAGCAATTGGACTTCTTTGGTTTAATCAAGATTCTATTTTAATCGAGCTTCAGAGGAATAAGCAGGATTCATCTGACAATTTAACTGAACACGTAGAGTCTATTTCAAATGTTTCGAGTGATGATTCTAATCTGGAAAGATTAAACAGGTGGAATTGTGCTTATTCTTTGTTTAAAGAGAGACCTGTTTTTGGGTGGGGTCCTGGGACTTATCAATTTGTCTATGCTCCTTTTCAAGAAGCTAAATACCAAACCATAATTTCCACCAATACCGCCGATGGTGGCAATGCTCACAGTGAATACCTTGGGCCATTAGCAGAACAGGGTGTCTTCGGTCCTATATTCATGATATTACTCCTTTGGATGGTTTGTAAAATAGGATTCAGACTATGGGAAGAGAGTGAGGATGTTGATGCTCGCAACTTAGCTGTTGGAATTTACCTTGGTGTAATGACCTACTTTATTCACGGTGTGCTAAACAATTATCTAGACACAGATAAGGCGAGTGCACCCTTCTGGGGATTCATCGCCTTATTAGTTGTTATGGATCTTGAACTCAGTGAGCGCAAGAAAAAAATTCTGTGAAACTTACTTCTTAACTCTCTCGGTATACTCCTTCTTACGGGTATCTACCTTGATGAAATCGCCTGTATCTATGAATAGAGGGACTCTTATTTCAACTCCAGTATCAATAGTTGCCGGCTTTAAAGTGTTTGTTGCTGTATCTCCTTTTACTCCAGGCTCTGTATAAGTTATCTCTGCTTCAATATGAGTTGGAAGTTCACACGACAATGGTCTTTCCTCATCTGCGTGGAAAAGGATTTGGCATATAAGTTCATCCTTTAAAAATTCAGGAGCATTAATTAAATGCTTGCCTAAAGAAATCTGCTCATAAGTTGAACAGTTCATGAAGTGATAACCCATATCATCATTGTACAGATATTGATACTCCCTCGTCTCAATTCTAACCGGGTCAATTTTAGCTCCAGCGTTAAACGTGTGATCTACCACACGACCAGTTTCAATGTTTTTAAGCTTAGTTCTAACAAACGCCGCTCCCTTTCCTGGCTTTACGTGAAGGAATTCTACGATTTGCCATAATCCGTTATTGTGGTTTAAGCACAATCCATTTTTAATGTCTGATGTATTTGCCATGCGTTAAAGATATGGATAGAGACATTAATTCCCCTTCCATAGCCCAAACCCTCTCAAAGCTCACTTTCAAAATTTTGGGTATGGCCTCGAAGTAGAGGTTGAATCGAGCTTGTTCGGTTGAGGCTGACTGGATTCTGGTGCCGCGTGCCTTTGGGACGGATTGGTAAATTCTGGTGCTGCCGCCAGTGATGATGGCGAGGGTTAGGCGCGGGATTGAGAGTTTGAATCCTATGCTGGGTGTGGAGCCTAATGCCGTGATTGGGGTCAGGGATGAGGTTTGGGTTGCGGCTTTGAGACGGGCTGAGAATTCTGGAAGGAGGGATGGTTGGAAGTCTGAGGTGACGCGGGTGGCGAAGGTGAAATTGGGGGTTGAATGGGTGTGCTGGATGTCAATGAGGAGGTCTAGGCCGGTGGTTTGTGCTTGGATGAATGATTCGCTGAAGGTGAGGCGGGTGCCGTAAAGGTGATTTTGGGCGGAGTTAAGTTCTCCGAAGATGATTAGATTTTTACTGGGGGTGTAGACCGCTTTCAGAACTGCTTGAGGAGTGGAATTAATCATTCCAGCTTCAGCATTTAACCCAAAACTATTGCATTCCGTTCTGACATTTGAAGTGTATCCTTTATTTGAACTTGATATTAAGCCAATCGAAGTGATGTTATTGAATTGAAAGAAAGATCCTGTTAGAATTTCTGGTAATGTTGAACTTAGATCAATAGCCGTCGTTGTCCACCAATTTTGACGAGAAAATGACATGACAGAGCCACGCCTATGCACGGTTGATAGTGATTGGCGAAATGGACAATCTACTACACTTAATGTATGTGGAGAGCGCATCTGATGGTAAAAATCATCTCGACGAAAAAGCAATCCTGTACCCCAAGGCAATACATAATCTCCAATTAGCAACTGCGTATTGCCTTTATTGATTTTTAGATATCCATGCGGATCAAAACCGTTTTGATTTCTAATGAATCTCAAACCCAAATTGCAAGAACTGAATCTGAAATCTGTAATCGTCCCGTACAATGAACCCACGGTTTGGGCAATAAACAATTTCGATTGTGAATTCGTTTTAGGAGTACATAGAATTTTCCATTCATTTGATTGCGCTAACCAAAAGCTAACCTCTTCAGACAATCCATCTATAGACCATGCCTCCTCAACAACTTGCGGGTAACCATATGTCATCAAATGGTCTCTAATATGTTGAGCATCATTTGAAGTAATTAATGCTAATTCTAACCATGGAAACAGAATTGCATCTATTTCATCTTCGGTTTGGGCTAAAGCAATTGTGGAATATGAAAAAACAATGATTGCAATAAGTCCTCTCAAATCTCAGCAATAAATCTTGTACTACCACCCATGACTCTATACCTGTGAACGGTGCTAATTAGCACACCATTTATTTTGACTGTGAACCCGATCTGTACACTAGTGCTTAGTGCTTCTAATCTTGCAAAAAACCTAATATCTTCTTGAAAAACATGAGTTGACATGGACCACCCTATAGTCGAGATCGAACTCCAAAGCCCTAGCCCTACTACTATTCTGCCATCTATATATGACGCCTCAATTTTCCAAGGTATTCCTATGTCAAGGGGGGAGCATTCAAAAAAGATTTGGCATATATCACTATTGTAAAAAGCACCAACATTAGATAACATTTTCACGTTGCTCTCATGCACTTCAGGAAATGATTCTACTCCCCCACCAACCTCAACCCATCCTAAGACATCATGACCCAAATCCTTTACAACCCAACACATAGCACGTCCATCAACAAAACTCCTCCATCCCGAGTACTGCAAAACACCATAAATCTCACCATCCTCCAAAATCCTAGCCTCCACCACAAATGAATCCCAGTCAGTACCCCAAATCTCTTTACCAACCACAACCCGACCCCTACTCTGCAATGGCGCATCCCAAACGGCCTGAGCTCCATCCTCAACCCCAGCAAACACAACGAAAAACACACTAACTATCAGTCTCATCACCGCAATCTGCTACACATCTTATCTCACCAGACCAATAAAATACCAGCGTAGCTGTCTTTTTTATTGTCGTTTATAATAGTTCGTCATATATTTGCACCCCGATTTTGGAATGCGGGTGTGGTGAAATTGGTAGACACGCTAGACTTAGGATCTAGTGCCGCAAGGTGTGTGGGTTCGAGTCCCTCCACCCGCACAATTCCAACTCTTCTGGATAAGCTCCTTAAAAGAAAAGCATGCAAATAAGTCAGGAATCAATTGATGCGCTAAGAGCGCATGTTAGCGTTACTCTAGAAAAATCCGATTACGAAGATCGCGTTTTAGATTCTCTAAAATCATATAAGAAACAAGCCCAAATGCCAGGATTCCGTAAAGGGAAAATTCCGATGGGATTAATACGCAAACAATACGGCAAGAGTATTCTAGCTGATGTGGTTAATAAACTTCTTTCTGAAGCTTTACAGAAGTACGTTATGGATAATAAGCTTGATATACTAGGAAATCCTATTCCATCTGAAAACCTTGAGGACAGTGGAGACTGGGAAAATCCAGATGCATTTACCTTTCACTATGAAATAGGTTTGGCCCCTGATATTAAGCTGGATTTAAAGAAGGCTAAATTCATACGCCACACTATACCAGTTGACAAGAAAGCCATTGACAGCCGCATAACTGATATGCAACGTCAACATGGTAAAGTGAATGATGTTGAGGTTGCAGGTGCAAAGGACATGCTTCTCGGAACATTTGTTCAACTCGATGAAAAAGGTGAAATTTTAGAGGGAGGTATTGAAAACCGCAGCTCTATTTCAATTGAATTCGTTGAGGACAAAAAGACTCAAAAGAAATTAATTGGTTCTAAGCTTAATGACGTTGTAGTTCTTGATCCTGCTAAGGTTTCAAAAGGGCATGACGATTTGGGTAAAATGTTGGGCATCACTCAAGAGCAAGTTCACGACTTGAAGGGTGAGTTTAAGTTTGTTGTAGAAGAAATCAAGAACCTCGAGGAGCATGAAGTAAACCAAGAGCTATTTGACAAAATATACCCTCAGGGTGAAGTAAAGAATCTTAAGGATTTCAAAGGAAAGATTGAAAAAGATCTCGAGGACTACTTCGACAGAGATGCTGAGTGGGTTTTCCGTCGCAGATTTGTTGTAGACCTTGTTGAGCACATGAAAATCGAACTTCCAGATGCGTTCTTAAAGCGCTGGATTATGCTTACAAACGAAAAGCCTGTAACTGCAGAACAGCTTGATTCAGAATTTTCTGGTTACGCTGATTCATTACGTTGGCAATTAGTCCAAAAAGAAGTGATGGCAGATCAAGATATTAAGGTTACTGCTGATGAGCTAGAAATTGAAGCAAGAAAATTCATTAGCGGTCAGTACGCACAGTACGGCATGCCTATGGATGAAGAGACTATGTCTAATATGGCAAAGAACATGCTTGCTAAAGATGAAGAACGTCGCAAAATTGCAGATGTAATTATCGAAAGAAAGGTGGTTGATCACCTTAAAACTTTGGTTAGCATCAAAGACAAGTCTATCAGCTACGATAAGTTTACTGAACTAGCTGCAGAGGTTAAATAAAGCTTGTGAATATCCATTTAGTCTAGGCGTAGGAGTTTAGTGCTTGTAAACTAAATTGCCTACATATTACTCAAAGTAACATGAACAACCGTAAAGAATTTATGAAGTTCGCGGTCAAAGACCGTGGATTAAGTAGCCATACTGTTGGGGACTTTGTCTCTTCAATATATGGGCCTGAAAACATGACTCGAACTGTTATCGAGGAAAGACCTATGCCGTTTAGAGAGGTAGACGTTTTCTCTCGATTAATGGCAGATAGAATCATATTCCTTGGAACTGGTGTTGATGATTACGTTGCAAACATTATCCAGGCTCAGCTGCTATTCCTAGAATCTACTGATTCAGCTAAGGATATTCAGATTTATATCAATTCTCCAGGTGGAAGCGTTTATGCAGGTTTGGGGATATACGATACAATGCAATACATTAAACCAGAAATTGCTACTATTTGCACAGGCATGGCAGCTTCNATGGGTGCTGTACTTCTTTGTGGAGGTGCTGCTGGAAAGAGAACTGCATTGAAGCACTCTAGAATTATGATTCACCAACCACTTGGTGGAGCTAGAGGTCAAGCTTCGGATATAGAAATCACTGCAAAGGAGATTCAAAAACTTAAGAAAGAACTATACGAGATCATATCTCATCACTCTGGAAAATCATATGACGATGTTTGGAAGGATGGTGATAGAGATTACTGGATGACTTCTCAAGAAGCGAAGGATTACGGTATGATCGANGAAGTATTAATTAGATAATATGGCAAAAAAGGTTGCAGATAAATGTTCATTTTGCGGAAGGTCCAAGGATGAAGTAGATATGCTTATCGCTGGGTCTTCTGGCCACATCTGTGACCTTTGTGTTGGCCAAGCCAATAATATTATCAAAGAAGAAGCAGCCAAGGCACCAAGGTCCCTGCCAAAAATTGATCTAAAGAGGCCTGCTGATATAAAAGCACATCTCGACGAATACGTTATTGGACAAGGGGCAGCAAAAAGAACTCTTAGCGTTGCTGTTTACAACCACTACAAGCGTCTTTTAAATCCACCAAAAAAGGGTGCTGAAATAGAATTAGACAAATCCAATGTAATTCTAGTTGGAAAAACTGGAACAGGAAAAACACTACTAGCTAAAACAATTGCGCGCTTCCTAGATGTTCCATTTTGTATAGCTGATGCAACTGTNCTNACAGAGGCTGGCTACGTTGGTGAAGATGTAGAAAGTGTTTTATCNAGATTGCTACAAGCTTCTGATTACGACNTTGAAACNACTGAAAGAGGNATCGTATTTATTGACGAGATTGATAAAATCGCTCGCAAAAGCGATAATCCTTCCATAACTCGTGACGTAAGTGGTGAAGGAGTGCAGCAAGCACTTTTGAAGCTTCTAGAAGGCACTGAAGTTAACGTTCCCCCTCNAGGCGGGCGTAAGCACCCAGAGCAAAAACTTGTCAAGATCAATACTCAAAACATCTTATTCATCTGCGGGGGNGCATTTTCTGGAATAGAACAAATGATAAAACGCAGGCACAAGCAAAGTACTATTGGCTTTAATTCGCGTTCGTCTGTGGGAGTTGGTGAAGATATCTTAAGTCACATAAGCCCTGCTGATTTAAAGAGTTATGGCCTTATTCCTGAATTAGTTGGGCGTTTCCCCGTTCTCACATATTTGAGTAAGCTAGATAAGGAAGCTCTTAAGAGAATTCTTACTGAGCCCAAAAACGCACTAATCAAGCAATACATCCACTTGTTCGAACTAGATGGGATAAAATTGAAGTTCAATGATGACGCATTGGATTGGGCTGTAGATAAGGCCGTTGAACTCAAGCTTGGAGCTAGAGGGCTTAGAGGGATTTTAGAATCACTACTAACCCAAGCCATGTTTAAACTTCCTGGTTCTGACGTGAAAGAATTCGTAGTCGATAGAAAGTACTGCGAAGAGCAAGAAAACAACCCTAAAAATCCTGGTTTAAAAGTCGCTTAATAGCGTGTTGGTTGCTTGTGGATAAGCACCTCCCCTTTTTGTCTATTGTAGAGCTATGGTGTACCTAATTTGGTAACCCAAATTAACATTTAGAAGTGGCGGGAAAGGAAACTCCATTAATGAAGCAATATAACCGGATCAAAGCGGCGCATCCGGATACAATTCTGTTGTTCAGAGTTGGTGACTTCTACGAGACATTTGGCAGTGATGCAATTGTAGCGGCTAAGGTGCTTGGGATAATTCTTACAAAACGTGGCAACGGGAGTGCATCGGAGATTGAACTAGCTGGATTTCCTCATCATTCACTCGACACTTACCTTCCTAAATTGGTTCGGTCTGGGCATAAGGTTGCTGTTTGCGATCAACTTGAGAATCCAAAACAAGCTAAGGGAATTGTAAAGCGTGGTGTAACAGAACTCGTGACTCCAGGGGTTGTTATGCACGATCAAGTCCTTGAATCTAAAGAGAATCACTACTTGGCTTCACTACATTATACACCCAAGGGAATTGGAGCTGCATTCCTTGATATCAGCACAGGAGAATTCTTTGCAGCTGAAGGATCTGTGGAATGGATTGATAGATTGCTTAGGTCTTTATCGCCCAAGGAGTGGGTTCTTCAAAAGCAGTACGAATCTCGATTTGATAAGTCTATTTGGCGACGATGTGCCAAGGTCAAAACTCGACGACTGGATTTTCACTGAGGCATTTGCCGAGGAGAAGCTTCACGGGTTATTTGGAACGAAATCGCTTAAGGGGTTTGGGCTAAATGATGCGCCCAAAGCAACGGTGGCTGCAGGAGTTATTCTTCAGTATTTAGAATTCACACATCACACAAAGCTTGGACATTTACAGGGGGTAAAGCGTTTGAGAGAAACTGATGGGATGTGGCTCGACAGATTCACGATTCGCAATCTGGAGATTATTTATCCTTCTCATCCTGATGGTGTGGCGCTTGCTAATTGCTTAGATTTCACAAATACTCCTATGGGTGCAAGGACATTGCGTAAATGGTTAGTCATGCCACTAACTGATAGGGAGAAAATCGAGGCAAGGCATGAGGCTGTGGCAACTCTTTTGGAAAACTCTGAATTGAGATTAAAGCTTAGAGAAATTCTAAAATCTGTTGGCGATTTAGAGCGACTGGCTTCTAAAGCAAGTTCTGCAAAGATAAACCCAAGAGAATTAGTAGGACTTCGCAAGGGGATTGAATCAGTTATCAAAGTTGCAGATGAAGCAGCGGGAGAGGCGGCACTTATACCAACGCTCGAAAAACTTTCTCCATGCGACAAACTTTTGATACGCCTTCAAAACGAACTGGAGGAAGAGGTTTCAACCCAAGTTGGAAAAGGAGCTGTTATAAAAAAGGGTGTTAGCGAAGATTTGGACAAAGTCAGATCGCTTGCTTTCGAAAGTGATGTGGCACTTGAGAAAATTCGAACTCGAGAGGTTGAACGCACTGGGATAAGTTCATTGAAAATCGGCTTCAATAATGTTTTTGGATACTATTTAGAGGTTAGGCACGCGCATAAAGACAAGGTTCCAGTAGAATGGATTCGCAAACAAACCCTAACCCAAGCTGAGAGGTATATTACAGAAGAGCTTAAGATTCTTGAAGCCCAAATCCTAGATTCAAAGGATAAGGCCCTAACAATAGAACACAGACTCTACGACAACTTAGTCGCAGAAACGGTAAAAAACACCGCTGAACTACTTGAAAATGCAAGGTCAATGGGTGAGCTAGACGTGTTGATCAGCAACGCAGAGGCAGCAAACGAAAACGGATACACAAGACCCAGGATGAAGGGCGAACACGGCCTTATCATTGTTGACGGAAGGCATCCCGTAATAGAAAAGCAATTACCCATAGGCGAAACCTATGTAGCAAACGACGTAACGCTAGACCCAAACCAAGCCCAAATCTTAATGGTAACGGGCCCCAACATGTCTGGCAAGAGTGCACTACTCAGACAAACAGCTCTCATTTGCTTAATGGCGCAAAGCGGAGGATTTGTTCCAGCAAAATCTGCAGAACTTGGAATCCTAGACAGAATTTTCACCAGAGTAGGAGCATCAGATAATATCTCGAGTGGCGAATCCACCTTTATGGTTGAGATGAATGAAACAGCATCCATCTTGAATAACCTTACTGAGAGATCACTTGTTCTACTTGACGAAATTGGACGAGGAACTTCAACCTATGATGGAGTGAGCATAGCTTGGGCTATCGCCGAACACCTTCACGCTTCAGACACTGTGAGACCCCTGACGTTATTTGCAACACATTACCACGAGCTAAACGCAATGCAATCTAGTTTCCCTAGAATAAGAAATTTTAATGTGAATGTAAAAGAGGTAAATGGCAATATTGTATTCTTGAGAAAGCTGGTGCTAGGGGGGGCGAATCACAGTTTTGGGATACACGTTGCCAAACTCGCAGGCATGCCACGTTCACTAGTTCGTANAGCAGAAGAAGTTCTTTTTGATTTAGAATCGTCAAGAAAAAATACTGGAGATGGAGATGGGCCTAAGGTGCAACCAGTTAACAATCCTATAGTGGAAGAAGGAGTTCAAATGTCATTTTTCCAACTAGATGATCCTGCGCTTGAGGACGTACGAGATAGACTTTTAGATTTAGATATTGATAATCTAACTCCCATCGATGCTCTAATGAAGCTTCACGAAATAAGAAAAATTGTTGGCGGCTAAGCCTTAGCTATTAGTAGGTGGCAAGCAATAAGTCCAATTCTTTGTAAGGCAGCCCTCTCTCCTCAGCTATACCACGGTGAGTCAAAGTTCCCTTGAACACATAAACTCCTGATCTTATCATATTAGCTTGCCTTACCGCTGTTTCCACACCACCATCTGAAGCTATGTTAAGTAACATTGGTGCAATTATATTGCTCAACGCCTCACTAGCAGTTCGGCTTACACATGAGGNCANATTAGGCACACANTAATGGATNACCCCCATCTCNGTATANGTCGGATCCTCNTGAGAAGTTANCCTAGAAGTTTCGAAACATCCNCCCCTATCAATGCAAACATCGATAATGACNCTCNTCTCNTTCATAGCACTNACCATGGGNTCNCTAACTACCATCGGAGATCTGGGNCCTTCNCCNCGTAATGCTCCTATGGCAACGTCTGCTGAGCGCAAAGCTTCGTCTAGGACTGATGGTTGGATTGTGCTAGTCCAAACCCTTCTTCCCAAGCTCTTCTGAATTCGTACCAGCCTATGCTGTCTGTTGTCGAAAATTTTCACTTGAGCGCCTAAACCCAGTGCCGCACGGGCTGCGAACTCACCAACTGTACCTGCGCCAATTATAACAACCGTGCTAGGTCTAACGCCACTAATGCCACCAAGCATAGTTGACCTTCCGTTTGAAGCTGCAAGGAGGTCGCCAGCTTTAAGGATAGCTGTATTTCCAGCGATCTCACTCATTGCTCTTATTAAGGGGAAAATTCCACTCTTATTTCTGATGTAATCCCAAGCTATAGCGGTAATTTTTTTCTTTCCCATTGCTTTGATCAAACCCTCACTTTGAACACTTAATTGTAAGGCGCTAATTAGTGTTGCTCCCATTGACATCATCCCCACTTCTTCCAATGATGGTGGCTCAACTTTCATTACTAGTCCAGCCTGCATCACTTCTTCTCTATCACTTTCTATCCTCGCTCCTGCCTCACTGTAATCTACATCTGTATAGTAAGATAGCTCTCCAGCACCAGTTTCTACAACCACCTGATGACCATGAGCAACGAGAAGTGCTACAGCTTCTGGGGTAATTGCAACTCTCTTTTCTTGCAGACTTGTTTCCTTTGGGATGCCGATAATTAATTCTGACGAGCCATCTTTAATCTGCAATAATTCTTCCTTTGGAAGCAACGATGCCTCCCTTGCTAAAGCTTTGATTCCTTCTCTTTGTGAATCCATGATAATGTGATTAGATCACTAAGTTCGACTTAAAATCAGTCTTCTGCTACTATCATGATTAAACTTTTCACATAAATCAATCTTTAAAAGCATCATCTCCTCAGGCAATTCATCAGCAATTCTCTCAGGCCATTCCGCTATCGTAAGAGCATCTGAATAAAACAACTCAAACACTCCCGCAGTCTCCGCCTCTTCTGCATTTTTTAACCTATATAAATCGATATGATTAATAACCCTATCTCCTAACTTATATACATTCACAAGGCCAAAAGTTGGGCTACACACCGCATCCTCTACTCCCAAAACATAGCATAAATTCTTCACCAAAGTCGTCTTTCCTACTCCCATTTCTCCGTGAACAGCAAGTACTCCACTATGAGGCAAAATATCTGCGATTTTAGAAGCAACATCTCTAAGCTCACATAAATCATACTTCTCTATTTCTAACAATACCTCCATTGATGCAAATTTACTTCGCGTCTAAAATAGCAAGAGGAACTACCATTTCTTCAAGACTAACACCGCCATGCTGGAATGTGTCCTTAAAGTATTTTACAAATTGGTGGTAATTATTTGGGTAAACAAAAAAGTCCTTGTCTCTAGCGAAAACGTAGCCAGTGCTGAGGTTTGGCCTTGGTAGTCCAAATTTCTCAGGATCAAGACACTCGAAAACCTCGTCCGCATTATATCCCAAATTCTTTCCAAGCTTATACCTCAAGTTTGAATTTGTAGACCTGTCTCCCTTAACCTTTATTTCGTTTTTCACCCTAACAGTACCATGATCAGTTGTAACAATTACTCTCCCCCCATTTTCTGCCATTTTTTCAAACAACTCCTTCAGTGCGCTATGCTCAAACCAAGTTAGAGTTAAACTCCTGTAAGCTGCTTCGTCGTCAGCAAGTTCCTTGATGACATCCATATCTGTTCTTGCGTGACTCAGCATATCAACAAAATTGTAAACTACCGTAGTCAGAGTTTCTCCCTTTGTTTCGTGGAAAGAGTCTGCAAGTTTTTTACCAGCAGCTAGGTTGGTCACCTTGTGATAGCTGGTTTTACCTTCTACACCAATTCTATTCAATAGAGAATTTAATAACTCTTTCTCAAATTGGTTTTTTGAGCCCTCATCTTCTTCTGATCTCCAATACTCTGGAGTTAGTCTATGAATATCGGCTGGCATCATTCCAGCAAATAAAGCGTTACGAGCATACTGAGTTGCTGTGGGCAAAATGCTCAAGTATGATTTATTTTCTTTAGTCCTAAATAGATCTTTTAGTTGTGGAGCTATTGTCTGCCATTGATCCAATCTAAGATTGTCAATCACAACAAGATATACTGGCCTTCCATTTGCTCCTGTTATTACGTTGGGGAGGATGGATGGCAAAACTCTATGCGACAGAAGTGGCACTCCTGGATCTTCCGACGCACCAACCCAAGATTCGTAATTACTTTCTATAAATTTACCAAACTGCCTATTCGCATCTTCGAATTGCATATTTAGAATATCCTGCATGCTTTGGTCTTCAGAATTGCGTAATTCTATATCCCAAAACACAAGCCTATTGTACACCTCATACCAAAGTTCAATATCCATTCGTCCCATCAGCTTAATCCCTATTTCACGGAATTCTTTTTGATAGTCAAGCATGGCCTTCTCGCTTAAAAGTCTCTTTCCATCAAGGACCTTTTTTACTGCAAGGAGGATTTGGTTTGGGTTAACAGGTTTGATTAAATAATCGCTAATCTTTGATCCTATTGCTTCCTCCATAATGTGTTCCTCCTCACTTTTTGTAATCATAATTACTGGAAGGTGAGGACGCATGTCCTTGATTATTTGAAGAGTCTTAATACCGTTAAGGCCAGGCATATTCTCATCTAAGAACACTACATCAAAAGCTGTTTTTTCAATTTCCTCTATGGCCTCGTTTCCGCTATTCACTCCAGTTACTTTGTAATCCTTCCCCTCTAAAAACAAGATATGAGATTTTAAAATATCAATCTCGTCGTCAGCCCAAAGTATATGAGGTTGTCGTGTCATGCTTTTAATTTGCGTAATTATTACAAAGTAACGCGTATATTAGAATTTATGTCTACATATAATCGCCATAAAATCCTAAATGATCCTGTTTATGGATTTGTGACTTTGAGACATTCAAGAGCTCTTGAACTTATGGACCATCCATATTTACAAAGACTCAGAAGAATTTCTCAATTGGGGTTGAGTCATTTGGTCTATCCTGGAGCAGTGCATAATAGATTTCATCACGCTGTTGGTTGTTTGTTTTTAATGCAGCAAGCTATAGATACACTAAGAGCAAAGGGCGTGGATATAACAAATGAGGAGGATGAGGCAGTGTGCTTTGCTATTTTACTTCACGATATAGGCCATGGTCCATTTAGCCATGCCCTTGAAAACAGTATAGTCCAAGACATTCACCACGAGGATGTCAGCGAGCTAATTATGGAAAAATTGAATGAGGAATTTGGAGGGCTGCTCGATTTGGCCATCCAAATATTCCAAAACAAATACCATAAAAAGTTTCTACATCAACTAGTTTCATCTCAACTTGACATGGATAGGTTAGACTACTTGGCAAGAGATAGTTTCTATTCTGGAGTTACTGAGGGAAAAGTTGGATCAGAAAGGATAATAAAGATGCTTGATGTTGAGGGGGATCAGTTAGTGATTGAGGAAAAAGGAATTTACAGTATTGAAAAATTTATTGTTGCAAGAAGACTTATGTATTGGCAGGGATACTTGCATAGGACTGTTCTTAGTGCTGAGCATATGTTAATGCTTGCCTTAAAACGTGCAAAGGAGTTGAGTCGCAATGGAGAAATACTTTTTGCATCACCTGCATTTAGAACATTCCTACAAAATGATTACGACAAAGATGGTTTTGTTAAAACCGAAGGAATATTAGATAAATTTTGCGACTTAGACGATAGTGACATTCTTAACGCTATGAAAGCATGGAGACATCACCCAGATAGAGTCCTATCTGATTTGAGTTCAAGGTTGCTTGATAGAAAATTATTTCGAATTGAAATGAGCAACGAACCTTTTTCTTCTGAGGATATTCAAGAGAGAGTTGATAATATAATTAATCGTTGGGCTCTTACAGAGGAGGAGGCTAAATACTACGTAAGCTTTGATTCTGTTGACAACCAACCCTACATTGAAGGTGGAATAATGCTTAAGACAAAAGATGGAGAACTTGTGGAATTTGCAAAAGCGAACGACAACCTTTCAGTTGAAAGTTTAACTAGAAAAGTCGTGAAATCATTTCTCTGCTACCCAAAGGATCTGTCACCTAGACAAGCTTAATTTGACAGCTCCTTACCCTTAGAATCAAATACGTGGAATTCTAATATCTCCACAGATGAATTTGATTCTATAGCAATTTCAATTCCATATTTCTTTTCCCAATTTGTTCTAAGACTAGAACCCCAAATTCCCTTAAGCATAATATGGATCTCTCCTTTTGTAAGGTATGCTTCTAGAATTGGATGAAGAAGTAAAGACATCATCTTATGCCCTTCTCCCTTTGCCAGATACTTAATCGAAGCTTCGATGGAATCAGTCACAAGAATTGCAGCTTGGATATTACCCGTTCCATTACAAGATGGGCATTTATCCCGAGTCTTTACATCTGCGACATCTCTGACTCTTTGACGAGTTAGTTCCATTACGCCAAACTTACTTGGTGGAGCGATATTATGTTTAGCCTTATCCTTCTTCATAGCAGTTCTCATCGCTTCAGTGAGTTTCTTATTATTCTCCCTCTTTGCCATATCGATAAAATCAATAGCTATGATTCCTCCAATATCTCTTAGACGCAAGAGTCTTGCAATCTCATCAACACATTCCAAATTGGTGATTAGAGCGTTTTCTTCCTGAGAAGTTGCTCCCTTCTTTCTGCCTCCACTGTTTACATCGATAACAAACATAGCTTCTGTTTGTTCGATGATTAAGTAAGCTCCGTTTTTAAGAGTCACCTTAGTGCCAAATGTTGCTTTAATCTGCCTGTGGACAGACAGAGTATTAAATAGATCTTTGTCCTTAACAAACTTCACCATATTAACTTTACTCGAGCCAATGCTCCCTAAGTAAGTCTTTACTTCGTCTGCAAGCTTTTCGTTGTTGATTCTTATTTGCTCACACTCTGGACGAAGAGCATCTCTAAGTACAGTGCTTGTTTTGTTTAATTCACCAAGAATTCTCTTCCCTGGTTTTGCCCTCTTTAGGCCCTTGTACATCTCATCCCAACGCTTCATAAGGTCACTTAAGTCGCTGTGTAGATCCGCTGATTTTTTACCTTCAGCAACAGTTCTTACAATAATGCCAAACCCAGGAGGCCTGATACTATTAATCAAACTCTTTAAACGTTTCTTCTCCTTCTCATTTCTAAGTTTACTAGAAAGATTCACCTTATCAGAAAATGGTACTAGAACTAGGAATCTTCCTGGTAGTGTTACATCTGCTGTTAGTCTTGGCCCCTTTGATCCAATTGGTTCTTTTGCTACTTGAACTAGGACTAATTGCGAAGAGCTAACGTAGTCCTGCATTTTGCCCTTCTTCTCAATATCCTTCTCTAATTTGAACTTATCGATTTTAGATACGGGTTGCTTGCCTGTGATTACAAGTTTCGTCCATTTTTGAAGTGTCTTGTATTTTACACCCAAATCGCTGTGGTGTAAGAAGGCATCTCTCTCGTAGCCAACGTCGATAAAACCTGCGTTAAGATTTGGCATAACCTTCCTAACACGGCCTAGATAAATATCACCTACTCGGTAGGCAGTTTCACCTGGATCGCGGTGTAATTCTACGAGCTTACCTTCTTCAAGGACAGCTAGTTCAACCCCCTTAGAGGTTGAATTGATTATTAATTCTGAATTCAACGCACGTGGATTTTGACTAGTAAAAACTAGACGCTTCACATGTTACAAGAAAACTTCACGCATATTGCGCGAAGAAAGAATCACTTCTTCTTCTTGTGACGATTTTTACGTAGACGTTTCTTTCTTTTGTGAGTCGCCATCTTATGACGCTTACGCTTCTTACCGCTTGGCATGATTTAATTCTTTATGGGTTAAC
>PBNL01000006.1 GCA_002723115.1 Methanobacteriota archaeon
TGCAAGTGTTTGCTTTTGCTTGATGAATCTCTGAATGGCGGGGTCTCTTCTGCTTGAATCACCAGAAGAATGGGTCATTTTTCTGAAGTAAAGTGCGGTTGCAAATAGTATCGTGAAAGCGAGTGCTTCTACTGCAATGAAGATAACATCAGAGTCTACTGCGTTGACGTTTGAATCATCAATTTCTGCCAAGTTCTTGAAGATGTCACGAACCACAAGCAGTGAGATGACTTCGAACTGCTTTCCAATCGAGTTGGAGAATGACTCTGGAATCGCTCTAATTAACTCGTAAACTTCGTAGGCTAGAATTATTGAGAATGGGGTGTAAAGTGAGTCCAGATAGGAATCAAAAAAGTCGTTTGTATCTGACAAATCGAGATACTCAAATCTGTAAAGAACGCACGCAAAGAGGTGTAGTAAGAACCCAATGATTGCTAGATTAATCGCCAATCTTCTGAGGAAGGCATCGGTTTTGTCACCGAGAATTAACTCGTTGTAATCGAGGCCCATCGAGATTTTTCAATAATTCTTTTACTAAATAGAGTTGTTATTTTTCTTCAGATGTATGAAGTGATTATTCAGTATCGATTTCTCCGCAAATTATGGGAAAGAGAGTTTTCGTGAAATTCCTATCAGAACCAAGGAACGACACAATGAAATCGATTGTTGGTATTGCTTGTGCAGCACGAGCAATCGATGACGGCCGCGACGTTAGCGTGTTTTTCGCAGCGGCAGGAACTAGACTTCTCGACGGTGGCTACATCGACGAATTGAACAATGAAATGGGTTCAGACTCTACAATGGTCTCAGACATGCTAAACAAAATATTTGATAACGCTGTTTTGTATTGTTTGTTCGCTTCGGTAAAAGCAACACTAGGACACAGCGAAGGCGACGGTGCGCTCAATGTTGCAGATGACAAAATCACTTGGAGTGGCCCGCCTGGAGTGATCAAACTGGCCACAAACCCAGATGTCCATCTGACATACTGAATCCATTGCGCTGATAGCGAGAGGAGCGACTTGCACAGCAATTTGGAACTAGCTATCGCACATTCGTTGGTTACAGATTTAGAGTGCGGATAGCGGGAATCGAACCCACGACATGAGGTTGGAAACCTCAGGTGATAACCACTTCACCATATCCGCGTCGTATTCCCTCCGAGGACGTCCACTTCTTAGCCAATTCGGTCTTAATTTGGTGGGAATCTGCCCGGCCGATTTCCTTCATCCATCGTGAATACACTTGCCATTCTTTGCTGCAGGTGCCTTCTTCTCTCCTCTTTCTTCTTTCGAGAATTACGGCGCGCATTGAAGGCTAGGAACAGCGCCAATAGTATTGCCACTCCTACAGCGATTATCTCTTGCAGGTGCGAGACTTCTTTTGCCTTGTCAAGGAGGTCGTCAAAACTATCTCCATCTTGAGAGTTAATCGCCTTGATATTGAGAGAAGTGAATGCCATAGACGATTCTGCTCCCGGCTCTGAAGCCTCGATTACTGAGTTTATCTGACCTTTTTCAATGATGTAACCTGTGAATGCAATCGGTTTGGTTTCATTAGGTGGTATAACGAATACAGCTGTTCTAATTCCGGCATCAATTGCATTGATTGCTCTCCATTCAACTCGTACGGTTAGATCATTTTGAATTAGGTTAGTGACAAAACACTCGAAGCGAATTGACGAATCTAAAGCGATATCGATTTCGAAATCTTGAGGGTCACAGGTCAGAATTACCTCTGCAGTGTTTCTGGTTGGGTCATCCGGCCAATGGTCTGCCAACTCGGCTCCCGGTGAGTTGTTGTCACCGAATCCGTCACCATCGGTATCTTGGTACTGCGTCCGCCTATCAGGGAAGGCATCGCCCTGGTTCGACCAACCATCTTGGTCATCGTCAGGACAACCGATCAAGTCTAGGAATGCATAGCCTTCATCATTTGGACAATTATCTCCGTCCGTACCTGCAAGGTTGTCTCCGTAACCATCTCCATCAGTATCAAGCCACTGTGAAGGGTCTTGTGGCAGGAAATCGCTGTTATCTCCCCATGTATCTCCATCGCTGTCGATACATCCGATGCTACCGTTCGAAGCATTTCCTGGTGTTTCGGGGCAGTAGTCGATGTTATTTCCAAACCCATCTGAATCGTTGTCAGCCCATTCGGTTTTATCGCTTGGGAACTGGTCTGTGACGTCATCCCAAGTATCTCCATCAGAGTCCAAACATCCTAACAATCCCGAGGTGCTGTTTCCAAAGGTAGTCGGACAAGCATCAGGATTTGTTCCACTAGCGTTGTCTCCATATCCGTCCATGTCGGTATCATTCCATTGGCTAGCATCCATTGGGAATGAGTCATTGCTATCTGCCCACGTATCTTGGTCAGCATCAAAGCAACCGAGGGCACCGTTGGTCGATGTTCCAGGTGAAGTTGGACAGTCGTCTTCTGCATCGTCATAGCCGTCATTATCTGTATCCAAATATCGTGTTGGGTCATTAGGGAAATCATCGTTCAAATCAGAATGACCATCTCCATCAGTGTCAACACAGCCAAGTCTGTCAATGGTTGAATTACCATATATTAGCGGGCAACTGTCAGGGCTGTTTCCAGTTATGTTATCACCGTATCCGTCTCCATCTTGGTCAGAATATTGAGTGTCATCAGTTGGGAAAGCATCAGCAATGTCTGCCCAGCCATCACCATCTGCATCAGGGCAACCTAGTATTCCACCTTGGGTAGAATTTCCTGCCTCACTTGGACAACTATCTGGATTAGTCCCTCCAATATTGTCTCCGAATCCGTCGCCGTCGCTATCCTTCCATTGAGTCTGGTCGTCGTCGAAACTATCTTCGGAATCTGCCCAGCCATCACTGTCAGCATCAGGACAACCTAGTGTTCCATTTTGCCATGAATCTCCAAACGTTGTTGGACAATCGTCGGCGAAATTGCCTGTTGGCTCATCTCCAAATCCGTCGCCATCCGTGTCATTCCATTGTGTGCCATCATTTGGGAAGGCATCATCATTGGCAGTCCATCCATCGCCGTCAGCATCTAGACAGCCTTGGACAATTTTAGTAGAGTTGCCCCAGACGGTTGGACAATCATCTTCACTGTCTGCAAAGCCATCACCGTCGGTATCAATAGACCTTGTTGGGTCGTTAGGCCAAGGGTCGTTTGTATCTGAAACACCATCTCCATCAGTATCTAAACAGCCCTGTAAGTCAACTGTAGAGTTGCCCCAGACGGTTGGGCAATCGTCCCAATCGGTTGCGGGATTGGCATTGTCATAGTATCCATCTCCATCAGTGTCCAGCCATTGAGTATCATCATTTAGCAGAGCATCATTTAGGTCTGATTGACCATCTCCGTCTCCATCCAGGCAACCATTTCTGTCAAGTGTAGAGTTGCCCCATGTAGAAGGACAAGCGTCAGCACCTTGTATTGCAGTCCAACCTCCATCGGGGTCAGACCATGAATCAGAATCACTGTCGGGACAACCGTACCTGTCTGAACTTGAAGTTCCCACAACAGATGTACATGCATCAGGATTTAATCCACCGGGGTTGTCTCCAAATCCGTCACTATCAGCGTCAGCCCATTGAGTTCCTTCGTTAGGGAATTCGTCACCAACGTTTGACCATCCATCGCCGTCGCCATCGGGGCATCCGGTTTTGTCTTGTGTTGAGGTCCCGCTAGTGTTCGGGCAATCATCGAGTGTGTCGATGAATCCATCACCATCAGCATCAGCAGAGAGGTTGATCATCGAATAAGGTGCATCGATTACCATTGCGAAGTGCTGCGGTCCCGTTGGAATGTTTGTTCCATTTACGTGTATTTCCCATTGGCCAGCAGCAGGGTTAGATATCGTTGTTCCAATCAGGTTGTCAAGGTTATTTCCGTATTCTACCCAGTTGCCACTAGGGTCTTTCACAGCGAAGTCGATGTCATTGACAAGATTCACAGATGCGGTAGGTGTGCTAGCTGGGTCGGTCCAAGCAATTGCAATTTTTAGGTCCGGAGCGCTGCTTGGAACTGTAAATTTCCATGCTCTTGAATCACCGGTATTTACAGATTCATTGTCAACCCAAGAAGTGTTTACTGCTCTGTCCAAGTCAAGAAGTCCCCAACCCTCGTGATAGTTTGGAGCTGCTTCTCCAGCACCATTGGTCGAAGAACCATACTGGCCAGCCATATCTCTAGCACTTGCTGCAATAATCGCTTTGAGTAGAGAACTAGTTGGGTCGGTGTGACCAAGATTGGCGTCTAGGTGTTGGTATAGTAAAGCGGCTGCGCCTGCGGTTAGAGGCGTAGCCATACTTGTTCCTCCCATGTATGTGTAGTCAGTGTTGGAGTGGGCTAGCCAGCCAGTTTGTGTAGTGGACCTACTTTTCGTTGAAAGAATAAACGTACCTGGGGCAGAGATGTCAGGCTTCAACCGTCCATCATCTACCGGTCCACGGCTTGAAAATGCAGCCATTCCTTCTGTATTGTTTGCAATCTTGTCAGAATTGATTGGGTCTGTTGGATAACCGAACCATGGTCCCCATTCGCTTGAAATTTGGGACCCTCTATCATTTTCAGAAGCACCCACTGTTAGAACGTTCTTTGATGTTGCAGGCGAACCGATGCTGTCGTCGTCAATCTCGCCGTTACTATTGGAATCAACTCCAGAATTCCCTGCAGCGAATAAAATCAACATTCCACTATGATTTCTTGCAGAATGGTCAGCCTGCATTGCATTCGTGTTATATTGTCCAGCTACTGGAGCTCCCCACGAATTTGTGTGAATGTGTGAGCCGTTTGAAGCAGCATCGTTGAACATCGTCGATAAGTCATCNGGAATCCCCATCAGGGTGTAGTCNTCNGNNTANCCGAAATTATTCTCAGCAGCAGTGGTCCAATCTGTGTAAACCTCAGTCGCTTGCATNTACAATCTTGCTTCAGGAGCAATTCCAGTGATCGCTCCGGAGGATTGGGTNCCATCNCCTAGTACTGAACCTGCAACGTGGGTGCCGTGTCCCGAATCAAGGTCAGATGCTCCGTCATTGTAAGGTGCATTTACCCAACTGCGTGCACTGTTTTTTATACCGTAGGAGTGAATTCCAACTATGTGGTCTTTGAAATCTGGGTGCATGTTAGTATTATTCACGCCGTTGTCAAGACCAGTATCAGAGACTGCAACGATTATTCCAGTCCCGTCCAATGCGTTCCAAGCTGAATTGATTCCAGCCATCTGAGTCGCATTTCTTAGAACATCAGCTGCAATTACACCATCAGCGACATCATTGTAGAGGATTCTCTCAAACTTGGGTTCAATCCATTCAACTTCAGATTGCTCAGATAACCAATGTACTCCACTTGTTCTAACCTCCAATGTCGCCCATCTGTAATTGTGATACAACACTTCAATGTCTCCTCTGTGATGAATGTCTTCAGGTAATTCATCTCCAGAGAGAACGACACTGACCATTCCGAATCCTTTGGTCATCATCCATGACGTCATTTTACCTTCAAGGGAAGGCAATAGGTCTGGATGTAATTTTGCGGAAGGCGGCATCTTGATCATGCCGTTTACCTCGAATTTTTCTAATTGTGCAGGTGTGTGTCCGCTCAATTCACAATGGAATGCAGACTGTGGTAAGAACGACCAGCATTCGACCCCAGCATCAGCCAAATCATGTACCCATGTTGAGGGAACAGGGTAATCGCGAGTTAGCATCCAGAATCCATACTGAGGAACTTGTGGCATTTGGTCGATTGGAATGGAATCTACATTTCCATTCAATAAGCCGATTGTTTCTCCACTCTGGGTCTGCGGTTGCCATGCAGCAACTGTTCCAAACGAGGATAAAATCAGCAATCCGACTAGGGCAACCGCGCGCATGTTATTCTCTTGTACACAGAAGGGGATGAATGTTATGATATTACGCACCTTCATAATCTGTGGACTAAACGGGCAAATATGGGAGCAGGAAATCCTCGTTCAGCCCAATACGACCATCTCTCGCCAGAAGAGTTGAATTCGTCGAAGGTAGAGGTACTCGGTAAGCAAATTTGGCGGGTTGTACCTTACGGTCTGCAGTACAAGAAGCGTGCTCTAACTGGTATATTGGCAAACGGAATGGCTAGGTTCGCTGATTTACTTCCGTTCGTATTCATTGGATTCGCAGTGGATTATTACGCTGGCAATGACACTGAAGGATTCTTTGGAGGTATGAGAGACCTCCTAGACAACAGCCTATTCCCTCTTATCACAGACAATCTTGCAATCGGCTACGGTCTTCTGATTTTCTTAGGCTTCGCTAGTTTAGCAGTATTCCAAGGAATAAGTGAATACTGTTGGCAGACGCTAGGTTACAAGGTTCAGCACGACTTGCGTCTAGATGCTACAAGGTCGCTAATCGACATGGAGGCATCGTACTATGATTTACGACAAACAGGTCAACTGATGAGCGTTTTATCGGCTGACGTGAATCAGTTAGAAGACGTGATTAGCGATGCTTCTACTTCGATAATTAGAATCATTGTCACGTTCGGTACTGCGTTTTTGATTCTGGTTTTGATGAGTTGGAAACTAGCTGCTGTACTATTTGCTCCGCTACTTCTAATCATTCCACTAGTCTATCTCTTCTCAACTAGAGTTCAGAGAAAATATCGTCAACAAAGAGAGTCTACAGGAGACATCACAGCGGTTCTAGAGAACGTAATTTCCGGTATTTCCGTAGTACAAGCATACAACGCTCAGGAATGGGAAGCAAACAGAGTTGACGAAGAATCAACCGCATACAGAGACCAAGCAATCGGTGCCAGCAAAGACAGAAACCGATTCCTCCCGGGACTGTACGGAATCGCTGGTATTGCGTTTGGTCTGCTTGTGACCGTGGGTGGATATCTAACAAAGTCCGGAGACATCACAACTGGTCAGTTGGTCACCTTCCTTTTGATTTCAACAAGAATGACCATGCCTATGTTCATCTTTGGAATGTTGGTTAACCAGTTGCAAAAGGGTGAAGCGAGCGCTCGCAGGGTCTTCGCTTTGGTAGATCTAGAGCCTACAATAAACGACAAAGAAGATGCAAAGGAATTGGATGGTCCAATTACTTCAATCGAATTTGACAATGTACACTTCACATATCCAGGCACCTCTACCAAGGTTCTAGCAGGAATATCGTTCAAGGTAAATGCCGGGGAATTCCTTGGTGTGATGGGTCACACAGGTGCAGGAAAAACAACCATCCTGAAGTTGCTAATGAGGTACTACGAGCCGCAAGAAGGAACTGTGATGGTGAACGGAATAGACGTCCAAGACTTGACCTTGGATTCTGTCCGTGCAGGAATGGGATTCGTAAGTCAAGAGCCATTCCTATTCTTCGGTACACTAAAGCAGAACGTCGCTTACAACAGAGAATCAAATGATGAAGAGATAATGAGAGCGCTAGAATTGGCTGGTGCGGCAGACTTTGTCAACGACTTCGAAGACGGTCTAGAGACAATGGTTGGAGACAGAGGAACCAAGTTATCCGGTGGGCAGAGAGCAAGAGTTTCACTAGCACGTGCACTTCTGAAGAATCCTAGCCTACTCGTTCTTGATGAAGCATCAAGTGCATTAGATGCTGAAACAGAGAAGAGAATCCAAGAGAACCTAATCGCAAGCGGCGGTAGCAGAACAACAATCGCTGTAGCACACAGACTCTCCACTATTCGCAGTGCTGAAGAGATCATTTCGATGGTTGATGGAGCGATTGTTGAGAGAGGAACTCACGAGGCGTTAATCGAGAACAATGGTGTCTATGCAAGCCAGTGGCAGATTCAGACAGGTCAGCGCTGATCAGCTATCCTTCATTCGAATACGTCGCTTCTCCTCCAAGTCAGGAGCAAATCGTTTGTCACCTTGAATGATAATCATTGACACGAGAAGGAATAGCGGGAAGCCGACTACTATTGCCCATACAGAAAGAGAGAAGTTGAAGAGTGTTACCTCCTCGAAGATTTCTGCAACGATGATTATCGCAATTACCAGTAAGACTCGAAAAATGGTCAACCAACTTCTGATTAACATCCAGATTTCTCTAGCGTCGTTTGTATCATCAGGAGCATCGATTCTATCTCTGAATCTTTGCCCCATGGGCATTCCTAAATCGGGGTCCGGATAAACCTAGTCAAGCAGTTCGTATTCTATCGTCGATTTGTTCACCGACTCCAGCACTTCCGCCGGTCTTGCGGATTTCCTTCCATGCTTTGTTGACCCCAGCACCGTATGCCCAGTGTGCTAAGAACACGAATAGAGGAGCTAAGAATACAGTGCCAATGCTTCGATGTGGACTTGTTCCAATCGCAGCACCTAGCCAGCAGATGCCAATGTACAGGGCACCTAAGCCAGCAGGAATGTGGAAGGCGATTCGGGAGATGTCCCACACTCCAGATAGGGTGAACCATGTGTCTGCTGCTGCCCCTCCAGTTGCAGCTCCGAAAATTACGCTAGTCGCTGCTGCAACTACAATCCAAGGGAAGAATCCGATTGCTGTATGCGACCATTCTGCGATTTCAGGCCAGCGCTTGTTTGCGACCATTCGAGTGTAGCCGTAGTTTCTCATCTGCTTCATGTAAGGCTTGAATGGTCTGCGTCTGCGGTGAGGCATAACGTTCTCTGGGTCGATGAACAACTTGTGTCCAGCACGCTGAATCTTTGCATCTAGAACCACATCTTCTGCTCCAATGCAACCATCCTCAAAGAATCCAACCTCTCTTAGGTTAGCCATTCTGTGAGCGCAATTTACTCCAGGGTTGTGGGTGATTGGAACCAATTTACCTTTTGGCTGAGCACCATATCGTGTTCCAGCAGTCATGAATTTAGTACAGAAAGCGACGTCCGCACACTTTGCTCCAAACGGGTCTTCGTCCGGTGCGAAGTTAGGTCCACCGACCGCTCCAACCTCCGGGTCTTCGAACCAGCGAACTAGTTTCTCGACCCAATCAAGCGGTGGAATGGTGTCATCATCGGTGAACAAGACAAGGTCGTGGTCCATCTGTTCTAGGGCAAAGTTACACGCATTTGCACGATTGCGTGACGGGTCATCAATCCATGTTGCTCCGTACTTCTCACAGACCTGCTTTGTGTGGTCTTTTGATTTGGAATCTGAAATCACAATCTCGAAATCAGGATAGGTTTGTTTGCTGAGTCTTTCTAGAACGATGTCCAATTCGTCAGCATTGTTGATTGTTGGAATGAGAACGGCTACCTTGTAAGGTGTACCATCTTCCTTGAGCAGTGGTTTCACATCTGCCATGAAACTCCCAATTTACACACCTTCATGAAACCTTGTCATCGATATTCGATGGCGAAATACACTCCCTACTCGCGCGTTTTTTCCTATTTCTGATTAGAAGGTTCATAAGCCTCCCAATTCGCAAATGAGCCATAGGGGTGCTCTCATGTTGAACGTCACAGCCCGACAAGAACTCATGCGAACTATTGTAGAAACACTTGGTGTCGTAGTTGAGGAGGCAAGACTTGACTTTGGAGAAGATGGACTATCTGTAAGGGTTGTAGACCCTTCACACGTTGCCATGATTAAGATGGACGTGGATAGTGCGGCCTTCGAAACCTGGGAAGTCGATGAAACAAAACTTGGTCTGGAAATGAGAAAGATGCACCAGTTCCTGTCAGTAGCAGGAGCAGGTGACATGGTCGAATTGGCATACAATGACGAATCTGGTCAGGCAACAATCCACATCGGAAGAATTGACCTGAACTTGAGGCCTCTTGACAACTCGACCCTAAATCCTCCTAACGTTCCTTCTCTGGAACTACCATGCGGAGTAACAATCGGCGGTTCAGAGTTAGCCCAAGCACTAAGAGCGGCAAAGTTGGTTGGAGATTTGGTCAACCTATCATTGACTGAAGACACGTTTACGGTCAACGTCAAGGGTTCTACAGACTCTGTGAACTTAGACTTCACAAAGGATGACCTACAAGCAATTGACTGCAAAGAAGCAGCACGCTCTCAGTACTCCCTGACCTACCTAACTCCACTAGCAAAGATCTTCCAAGGCATTGAAAATGTCAACCTAAGATTCGGTGAAAACTTCCCTCTGAAATTGACCTTTGACTTCGCAGACGGAGCAGGGCACGTCGAGTACTTCTTGGCTCCAAGAGTTGAAGGCGACTACTGATTTTCAGCCTACGAAACCGGTGATTGGTCATGTACCCTTACCATCGATTGTTGAAGATGGTAATTGGAAACTTGTTTCGCAAGAAACAGTCATTCGATATCAATCGGGAATATCATTGGAGTTTCCGTCCTGGCTTAGGCGATATCGACGTTTATCCAGAAGTAAACAATGGCCGCCATCTCGTATTTTGTGATCTTGCAAGATACGATATTGCATTCAAGATTGGATTGTTCAGGTATGTTAGAAAAAACAAGTATGCGTTTGTAATTGGTGGCTCGACAATCCGTTACAGAAAGCGTCTCGCACCGTTTAGAAAGGCCACTGTACGCTCGAAAATTGTTGGATTCGATGAGAAGTTCTACTACTTTCAACAAACGATTGAGCAAAAAAATGAGGTCAAATCCTCTGCACTTCTACGTGCAGGTATTCGGTTCAAAGGTGGAGTTGCCCCACCAGCAGAGGTGATGAAAGACTTGGGATATGACTTGGAGCCTTTCATGGAGCCTTGGGTTCTAGACTGGTCAAATTGGGATAATGGAGAGAGGCCTTGGCCTTTACCAATGAGTGAAACAAAGCAAGATTGAGACTTAATTTTGCGTCACTTTTCACGTACCGAGTTGGGTATATTTGGGTCATTGATTTCGTATATTCAGATTGCCACTTCGTAAGTAAACAGCGGAACAGATTAGTGCAAGTGTTGCGATTATCAAGCCGAAACCAGGCATTTCACTGAATGGAACACTAGGGTCACCACAATTTGATTTGCACTTTCCTACTTCGATTTCACCATATCCCGAACTTGTACAGTCATCATCAACTAATTCACCATCCGACCAAAGTTCGATACACATTTCCTTAGAGCTGTCGTCGAGCTTTCTAACCGTAGCAGATTCTGTGGCTGCATAGGTCGTTATGGTTTCAGAGCCGTACCCTCTTCTATCTGAATTATCACTTTCAACCAGGGCTCTCCACTCGCCTGAATAATCGATTTTTATCTCCCAATTCTTTTCTGATTGAGCATCTACTGATGCATGTGAAATTGGCAAAAATGCAATGACTAAGAAAACTATACAAAGCCGTAAACTAACATATTTCATGTACAGTAGTAATTGGAATACACCTTAAACGAATGCCCGGTAATTGTTGAAAGCATCATTTTTCTGAAGACTATACTTACGCCACCACTTCAATTGTTAGCGTTGTTGTTGACGAGTATGGAAGAGGAATCGTTTGAATCGGAAACTGCTCAAACCTTATGTCAATTCAATGGCTGGTTCTAACATGGTAGTAATTCAATGTCCTCATTGTGGAGAAGATGTTGAGTTAGAAGATGATGCATCAGGATTGTTTGATTGCCCTCATTGCGGTAATAATTTTGACTGGAACGGGGATTTTCAAAGTAGTGACCTGAAAGCCAAATTTCTACTATTTTTGTTTAGTATATTTTCACCCAGTATCCTTTTTATCACCAGTTTATGGCTAATGGTTTCCGTCTTCTCTCCTAGGAGCTTTGAGATCATTCTTTACCTCGTAATTAGCTTAGGGATTTGCGCATTATACACCATAAGTCTTGCAATTTATGGCGGTTTGAAAAAAAACAAGCCACTATTGCAGGGAGCATTGTTGTCGATAGTAGCAACTTATCTGACAATTTTCATGATGGGTGAGCTTCTGTAAAAATGAGGCGATATCGTCTGCACTCCAACGTGCAGGTATTCGATTCAAAGTCGGAGTTGCCCTGCCAGCTGAGGCGATAAAAGACTTGGGGTATGACTGTGAGCCCTTCATGGAACCGTGGTTTCGAAATCGGCCGAATTTTGATAATGAGAAACGTTCTTGACATTTGCCGATTAATTAAACAGAGGAAAAGTAAGCCTTGCTCAATCAGTTGTCATCGGGTGGGTACAAGTAGTAACTTTTAGCAAGAGTATCCTCAATCTTGCGCCACTTTTCACGTACCGAGTTTGGCATGTTGGGGTAATTGACTTCCCATAGTGGTCCCATACATCGGGACTGGATAATCATTTCATTACGCAAAACAAAAATTACAATGTGAAGGATGGGTTCCTTGCTTCTGCTCTAGCTGCAGATATTGGGCATCTTTTGCAATACTTTTTCTTTTTCTTAAATTTACCACAGCATTTCGACTTCAGTTTTTTTGACGAGCAATCTTTGTTACATCCTGTACAAGCGGATCTCTGTGCCAATTCAGTAATAGAGATGCTCGAAGCCAAAATGTTCGATTTATCTGCGCCGCAAAACGGGCAAACTATCCAGGTATTTTGGAGGGCATTGCCGCATTGTGCACAATCATCGATGCCGCGCATGCCACTTGGTAATTTAGGGCACCCTAAAAGATTTAGGGCACCCTTAAAATGGAGAGCCTTCACCGCAGTTTGTGCAGAACAGACTTTTCGCCGTTTGGCTTCTCATCATAATAATGGCTTTATCGCCAATAAATACGTCTGATATGAAATCGTTGAGCATCGATGACCAAAGTTTCGATACATCTGGTAGAGATGGTGATGACTACTGTGAACAATATGAAGACGACCCTCAAGGTTGTGCTAATGACCCACAGTGTGAATCTGAATATGAGGACGATGATGACGAGCATGAGTGTGAAGATATTGATGACGATGATGACGACAACGATGACGACGACGATGACGACGAGGATTATTGTGAACAATATGACGATAACCCCCAAGGTTGCGCCAACGATCCTCGATGCGAATCAGAATATGATGATGATGAGCACGAGTGTGATGACAATGACGACAATCAGGGCGGAGGAAGCAATGGCAATGGTAACTCAGGCGGAGGATCCTCAGGTTCTGATTACGATAATGATGGAGAGGATGATGATCTTGATGATGATGATGATAACGATGGTTATGAAGATCAGGAAGATGCTTTTCCTTACAATGAAAACGAACATGAAGATACAGATGGCGATGGAATAGGGGACAACGCAGACAACGATGATGACGGAGACAACGTTTCGGATTCGGAAGATGCTTTTCCAAAGGATAGTTCAGAACAATACAATAGCGACAATGATGGTGTAGGAAATAATGCCGATCCTGATGACGATAACGATGGAGTTCCTGACGAAGAAGATGCTTTTCCACTAGATGCTTCTGAGTACCTAGATACCGATAATGACGGCCTAGGCAACAATGCTGATGTTGATGATGACGGGGATGGATACACCGACTCTGAAGATGCTTTTCCATTAGATCCTACTGAACATGCTGATCACGATGGAGATGGGATTGGAGATAATGCTGATCCGGATGACGACAATGACGGAACCCCTGATAGTGAAGATTCTGAAACCAATTATGTCGAGGTAATTGCAGATAATGACGGAGATGGGATTGCTGATGAAAATGACCCGGACGATGATAATGATGGTGTTAATGACACATTAGATGCATTCCCCTTTGACCCGCAGGAACAGTACAATTTCGATGGTGATTCCAAAGGTGATAACTCAGATATCGATGATGATAACGATGGAGTTGTCGATATTCTCGACGCATTCAAATTTAATGCATCAGAATGGCTAGACAATGATGGAGACGGAATTGGAAACAACGCTGACTTAGATGACGATAACGATGGCATTCCTGATATTGAAGATGCCTTCCCTTACAATTCAACATACACCTCGGACCAAGATAATGATGGACTTCCGGACACTATTGACTTGGACATTGATGGAGATGGTTACAAAAATTCTGAGGATGATTTCCCAGAAGATTCCTCAGAATGGAAAGATACTGACGGAGACGGTGTAGGCAACAATAGGGATGGCGACGATGATGGTGATGGCGTGATAGACATTTTAGACACAAGGCCTCTTGACTCTGGAGTAACAATTATTCAACCGGGAGATGAAAACAGCGATTCTTCTGAATCAAAAGAAAGTGGGGTCATCACCATTAGCATTCAGGATATTGCCATATTGCTGGCAATCTCATCTGCCGTGACTATAACATTCCTTTGGAGAGCTAAAAAGAAGGAATCCGAAAAAGAAGTGGAAAAGGAGGCATAGAGTATGGGCGAGAAGATTGAACGTATTTTGAAAACTGATTTGAAAAGTATACTAAACCCAAATATTTGGTTGCTGATTGTTGCAATCCCTCACACATTATTTGGTGCATTGGTTCCAATGTATCAAACATCCTACGGTTCAAATGAATTTAGTGCTGCATCATATGGCTTGGTGACAGCAATAATGCTGTTGAGCATTTATCTATTCAGTAGTGGTAAATCTCTGGCAAGGATGACTGCTTTCTTGGGAACAAGCGTTTTCTTGTGGATAATATTTGTACAAATGCTTGCAGAAGGCGGCGGCTTCAATATCGAAGCAGAATTAGCACCTCCTTTCATTTACAGTATTTCTCTAAATGTTGAACTGGCACCTCCTCTTCTTTTGTGGGGAATGTTAGGCTTCAGTGGATTCTTACACTGGAACGTAGAAGATGATGAAAACCCAAATGGAAAAAAGGAAGAGATGGAAGATGATGGCCACTCATTGGATGAAATCTTGGAATTAAGTGACAACAAAAACGATTCTTGAGGTGAATGAATGTCAGAGGCACTTTCCTACCACGATGATTTGATTGAACAAGGCTATTCCGAAGAAGAGGCTGTTGAACATACTCAGAGATATTTTCCGGAATTTTCACTAGATGGGAAAAAACCAGACCCGGCTCCACCTCCAGGATTCGAATTTATTCCTTCAAAGAAAGATGATACAGAAAAATCACCTCAGACTTCATTTAATTTGGACAAGGCATTATTCAAAGCTGGTGTACTTTTTGATAATACTAAACTAGCTGTAAAGGAAAACAAAAAAGTGGTCTACTCAATCTGTGGAGCAATTGTAGCATTACTCGTAATTTACATGGTTTTACAAATCCCTGCATCAACTCACCCAATAGAAGGATCTTGGACAAAATCTGATGGCCAGGTATTCACTTTCAATATGGATGGATCTTTCGAGGACGGCACAGGTAACGATGCAGAATGGGAAATCGACGGCGACACTCTAACATTAACTTCGATAATTGGAGATGGTGATGATTCTGTCGAAGTAATCCAAACTTTGAAGCAAGAATTTTCCAGTGACGAAGACGCCATGTGGATTAAATGGATAGCTTTGAGTATTGACGGTCAAGATTCTACTTCCGAAGTAGAAAATACTTGTATTCTACTAATCAAAGATTCAAATTCTTATTCAGAGGATGCTAGCGAATATGTTTCGAAATCTCCAAGTTGGTGTGAATAATTGGTGAGAGTACATGTCTAATGAAGACTCCACTCAACCAAGCGACTTGAAGTCAAAAATTGACCAGTCGATTGAAAGTGTAAAATCAGGCGCAATTAAGTCTGGAAAGGTCATCGCAGATACATCAAAAAAAGCTGCAGGCTCTGCAGCAAAATTTGCTTCAGATATGAGTGCGAAAATTGGAGAGAAAAAAGAACAGGTAATCGAAACGCGCAAGAAACAGAAGGCTGAATTCATCGAGTCCCTAAAAGATGATGAGAAATACAAGCAGATCTTCAATGATGAAAAACTTCCACCTATGGTAACAATTCCTGTCACTGAACATCAACAAATTTTGGATGAAATTAACGCGCTACAGATTGAAGTCAAGCGGTTAAAGACAAATCTGGAAGAAGCTGAAGAATTTGTTCAAACTATTGATCAAAACTCAGAGAGTACAAATGACAAAGACACTGGAAAAGAGAAAAACGCTGATGAAAAGGGACTTTCAAGCGAGGTAAATAAATCGATTAATCAAATATTGATAACACTGGGTTTCTCTGTAATTTGGGCAATTATCTTGATTGCTGTTACTTTCCAATTAGAACAAAATGAAGTCGCTTTCAGTGGCCTAGGTGCTAAAGCAGTTGTTTGGCCAATAGGTACAACGATATGGGCATTGTTCTTACTTACAAGTCAGTCTAAAGTGGGCACTCTTCTTTCGATGGATGTAAAAAACCGTATCAAAACCTCCATTGGAATAGGGCTTGCTACAACACTATCTCTAATGCTTAGTGATGGTGAAACTAGGGCGATAACCAACATTTGGGGATGGTCGATGACAATAGTACTATGTGCGTTTTTATTGAGTGGTTTTTTCAGAGGAATATATTCCACTCTTCGCAAAATTTCAAACAACATAAAAATCTGATACTGAGATTTGTATTACAGATAGGCCTTCAATACTAACCACATTGGAATCTAAATGTGAGGTTTAGACTGGTCTCATTTTGAAGGATACAAGTAGTAACTTCTAGCAAGCGTTGCCTCAATCTTACGCCACTTTTCACGTACCGAGTTTGGCATGTTGGGGTCATTGACTTCCCAAAGACGATATTTGTCTTTCCCGCCTTTTTGCTGGAGTTCTTCATCAGCAGTGCCTCCAATTCCAAAGTAAGCACAGCCAGCATACTTTCCTGTGTGATATGCAAACAGTCCCTTGTCTTTCCATTTGCCTTCAAAGTCGTATCCTGCTCCTCCAACCTGCAATCCTAGTTCTCTTGCAATAATCGCTGACTTTGCAGGGTCATTGAAGAGATGGGATTGCCATTTCCACAAAGAACTACCTTGTTTTATGTCAAATTCGACTTTTGCCTTATCAGGGAATTTCATTTCCTCCATAACTCGTTCGTGATTACTCAATTTCTCGCCACTCGCTATTTGATCTTCAACCGCCTTAGACTGTCTGGAAAGTTCTGCAAACCAATCTTTAGCATTGGATGAGGTTCCAAAGACGTTACCTGAATCGGCAGAATTACCCTGACCTCGGCCACCGGAGCCACGCGTTTTTGCGAGGATACCCAATGACCCAATCACTGCCAGTGCACCAATGCCCATCATTATGGCGCCTGGGATTAGCATTCCAAGTGTTTCTTGATTTTCTTCGGTTCTAATCCACATCAGGATATCTTGGCCTTCTTGATTTTGTGCAGTGATAGTAGTAGTGCCGTTCATACAGTCTTTGCAGGCTCGTCCGATTTTGACGAGTTGAACTCCGTTGTGACTTGCTTGTTCAGGATTATGATGAGAACCGCAGT
>PBNL01000001.1 GCA_002723115.1 Methanobacteriota archaeon
AATTTCTAAACCTCTTGACCATCAATAATTGTTAGTCTTCTTGGAAAATATATACTCTGTCGGTTGCTGCAGTAGAGTTTTTCGTATTTCTAAACTTACTTGTTTTTATGAAACCTACTTCAAACATAATATACTCAACAAATGACTGAGCGATAATATCTCTTTGTTTTTGATACCTTTTGTCTGAGTTTAGGTATGTGTTTTTCATACGTTTTGATATTTGTGTCGGTCCGCTTGGTTTCACTTTCAAGGTATCTTCCACTAGAGTATGAATATTTTCTAACTTTGAGACAAATTTGCCGATATGTTCCGTTGACATTGACCCCCATTCGCCTTTTAACATTTCATTTAGTGTAATCCCTTTTGATTCAACATAAGAACTACGGTGCGAGGCCCATTTAGTTGCCAGTGTCTCTTTTGCGTAGCCCAACATTTCATTCATATCTGACAAATAATCGGGCCAATCTGGAAGGCGGTTTAGTAAATGAAGGCATATATCCCAATCAATAAAATAATTTGAATATCCGTTTTCAACGAGTGCGTGGTTCAGAATAATTCTTTGCATATTTTTCCAAGAAATTGCAGTGTTTGATTTATTCAAATTTCCTTCTACCATATCCAATACATTATACATCTCAAATGAAATCGCACCGCGCGTTTTTGCGCTAACTAATCCTTTACTAATTGACAAATACTGTGATTTGTATATCTGTTCTTGAATTCCTGAATAACTATCATCATGGTTCATCCTAAGATATGGGTGAAGCATGCCTCTGCGAGATCTGCGTAAATCCCTCTGCTCCCTGCTATTATCAGAGTGCATTCCTGACCAGAGGTTCAGAAGGCTTGAGTCCTTTATTAGGTATAGTAACCATTCCCAAGCTATCCAAATATCACGATGCATGTATTTATTTGGATATTTTCGACGGTAAACTGTTGGATTCAAACCTTCATTTCCTTTCTTCTTTGTTGCTTCGTTGTAATCTTTATCCAATTGTTCGAGATCCAAGAATTTGTCTAGATTTTCGATGTACAATCTGAAAAACCTGATTCCTCTGGAATCGGTCAACTGTTCTGATAGATTTACAATAGATTGAGTCAAACTGTCGACTTTAGAACCAGAAAAATCAGGAATAAAACCGCTGATGCCAGGGTCTCTTCGATACGGTGAATCCCAATTTCTGTCGGTCATCGATACTAAATCCGTCAATAGCAAATTAACCAAATATTGTTCAACATTTCCTTCTGTTTTTAATTGAATATCATCAATGTTTACTGTCAAAATTTTTGCAAACAATTCTCTGAATGTTTCATCTTGTAAATTGTATTTTAACCAATATTCTGACAAATTATTGTGCAACCCTTTTCCTGAAGTATTGAAGAACCGATTTACTTGCCTTTCAATAAATCCAATGAATGGAGGGCCTCCTCCTCCTCCGATTATCTTGCTCTTTTTATTTTCAGACAACATATAGGAAATGTGAACCATCGCTCCTATTACCGATGCACCACGTGATGACTTAAATCGATGAGTTGTTCTATCGACATCCCTCAACAGCCACTGATCTTCTAGAGATCTCATCATATTCGAATTGAAATTTGACTTCCCTTTCTCTAGTAAGGGCGAATACTTCTTAACCACTGATTCGTATCTAATCGGGAATGATTCCTCAGGCTGGTCACCTTTCTGAGAAATTGAGTATTCCAATACCTCATGAAGAATTCTCATGCCATCGACATCAATAGACAGATTTAGAGCATCATACACTGAAAGGTAAAATTCACTAGAAGGCGAAAACTCCGCTCTGCTAGAGTGTAATCCCGGAATTACTTTATTCAGAATTCTCCATGCAGCTAAATGCATTGGAGAGGTTTCATTCTTGGAAATAGCTTTCTTCCAATCCGAACGATTTGAAGCGGTTGTCTTTGCAGGCCGGTTTGAATGTGGAGAGATTTTTGCTCTTTTCCGATCCTTTTTGAATTCGATCTCCATCCAGTCAACTAAGTTTGAGTTATCAGAATTTTTCACTATATCAGAATCAAACTTTTTCTGGTCAACATAATGCATAATTGAATCCCATAGCGATTGAGATTCATCGACCCAATTTGGCTGACCTAAGTCAATAATAACATCTGATGAAATCATTCTTGATGCTAGATGGTAAAGTATCGATTCTCTGGGCTTCTTGGTATTTTGATTGATTGTATACAATGCATTATTCCCAACATCAATGCCTTCAGAAAATTCTTCTAAACTCATCAACTCTGTGGACATATTGGACTCGAGGAAAGAAGAGAAATCATAATTCTCTATTTTTGTAATATCAATACCGAATAATCGATTCATCATGAATTCGTGGAGTTTTTCAAAATCATGTGAACCGCGCATTACAGTCTTCAATAAGTCGGACAAGTTGGAAAATATGTAGTGTGCAATATCTGCGGGCAAAGTCAAAATCCCAGATTCTTCATCGATTTTTGATTTACGTATTGCGTCAAATATTTGGTTTTCCTTATCGCTTACGGATTTTCCTTCCAATTTACCAAAGTTGCGACCTAAGTCCGATCTTAACAATCTGGAAATATCGATATTTTCTTTGTATTTCAAACCACCAGCATATGCTATTGCGCTTAATGGGGCGTTTTTGTCATCTTCCAGGTTGTGCCAAAGATTGTCCCAAACCTTCCTTTCATTGTCTATCTGAGTGCCATCATCATTCAGTTTAGCCTGGTTCAAAGCCTTCGATAATAGCTTCTTGTAAGATTGAGAAATCGTAGAAGATTTGCTTAAAGGAACCCTTAATGTATCGAGCATTGAAAGCTTTCCACGTGAATTTACTTGTACATCTTTAGGTACTTTGGGTATACCAAATGACATCATTTTTTCTTCATTGTCCAGCCGATCAAATATTTGGACACTCTCACCAAACTTAACCGGATTTAGAATCAAAATTCTCTTTTCAGGTCTAGAGAATAGTACATTCATTCTAGTCATGACATTCAAAAATAACTGATTGAAATTCTCGAAATTTACTTGAGATGCATCGCCTCTATTTTCTTTCCATGCATCGCACCACTTCTGAATCTGAGATTCGATTTCATCGTTGCTATCGCCTAAATTACGAATCAATGAGGAGCGGGCCTCATTCTCCGGTATTAGATAAGGCATCAACACTACAATGCCTTCGAATTCTAACCCCTTTACTGATTCTGCATCATATACTGGCAACTTGAATATATCATTCCATTCATTTTCAATGTCGAATGGAGCGATTACCGCAATATCTTCTCCAACTAAATCGCTGCTAACTCTAGACAACTCTCCGATCAATTCGTTGTAATCTTCAACTGAATATGATTCAATAACAGTTATTTCACTGTCTAAATCCTTGGTAAGTGATGCTTCAGAAATTAACAGGTCTCCGCCTGGATAGTCGAATAGCTTGCTATATTGATCAGAAATACCGAAATTAGAAGCGTACTGTTGTCGCATCTTATTGTTGAATTCAACTAAGCGTTTTCCATTTCTCCAAACATACTTCAGAGTGGTTCGATTCTTCTCAAGCTCATTTTCGTCTAGTACCCCAAATTGAATTAGTCGCATCTTATCAGGATGAAGAGATTCCTTGAGAGATTGAGCAGTCATTTCAGAAAATCGTATCCAATGGAAGCCGCTTCGGTTGACAGTTTGTACCATATCACCTGCGATCATAATTGAATGGCTGTCATAATTCGGACACATCAGCTCTAACAATAAAGCCATCACTGGTGGATTAATATCTTGAACTTCATCAACAATCAATACATCAATTTGGTATTGGCGCCTGCGATTTTCAGTCATATTTTCTAATCTATGCCTACAGTCTGAAGCAGCATAGGAATATGTCCACCAATACTCTGCAAGAATCTCATGATGGAATTTAATGAACCATTCAACCATCTTGGAACTCATCTTGAATGACTGCGTGTTTAATTCATTGAATTTTTTCTTGTCTAAATCCGTTATTCGACAGCCTGAAACCGGATCGTGAATTACTTCATTATACAATATCCATGCGTCTGCCAAAGGAGGACATTTTACTCCACTGTGTTTAACTCTCTTTTGATTAAAATATTCTCGAATTAAAACCTTGAAAACAGAGAATGTCAGGAGTCCTATTCCAGATTTCTCCGTGATTGACTTATGTCTATCAATAGTCGGATTAATGTATGTCAGTAACCTGTCAATAGCGAATGAACCACCTCTAGATTTTTCTAGATTTGACCTCATTTCAGGATCGGTTTCAGAGTATTCATTTACGAGATCATCAAAGTGCTCAGCAAGGTGGTTATTTAGGGTATAATATCGCCACTTCAATGGAGCATTGGATGAACGATTTCTCCCAAGAACCCACCTTAGATAGTCTCTACAGAAATAGGTTTTTCCTGTCCCAGGAGCACCATTTACAATCAGAGATTTCACACCTGCAGACTGCTGATATTTTTGTAGAGCTATTCGCTTCTCTGTATGTTCATTAATCTCAACATCAGGAACTGCAATGTGTACATTTTCATGCGAATAATCCACCCATTTACCCCAAGTCGCATCAAGATTAGATTTTGATGAAATGCATTGAGGGTGATAAGATAGCATAAATCCGGTCCAATTTCCGATTGCATTCAATACCTCATTTCGAAGTATCTGTTCTGATTTGGAAAATCTCCTGACATCTTTTTTCGTCCTCAATAGAATTGATGGGAACTTTTGCAAATTTTCCTTTTCATCATCATCAAATTCAGAATTCAAAACCGCTTCTTCAAACAATAATTGGTGAGAGAAATCAACCCAATTACCATTTCTCGATAACAAACCTCTTGATTCACAAACGTTGAAGAAATCATTTACTGTAACTTCATCAATTTTACAATCAGTTTTCATAGCAGTTGATATCTTGTTATACTCCAACCGTACTCTGCTGGAATTCTTTGAATAATTGAGAGCGGTATTCTTTGCTTCATTCTCCAGAACTTCTCTGAGGTCCTCAACGAGAGTTGAGTTAATGCTGTAGACTGAATTCATTCGCTTGGAAACTTTCTCCCAAATCCATGAATAGAGGTATTGGCTTGGCAATTCTTTGACAAAATCATACCAATGTCGACCACTAATTTCTTGTCGTGTATATTTTCTGAAATCATTTGCAAATTTCGCAAATAGTACTTCGTCAAGTCTCATTGATGATTTTGTTGATTTGCTCCAACGATCAGCAAATATCGGCATGTGAGATTGGAAGTTTATTGACCATGACTGCCAAGCTTCCTGTTCAGGCCAAATTGCCTTTTCACCCGAATCTTCTGTAGATTCTTTATTTCCTATGTCTAATGATGACAGTTCGTTAAATGGTTTTAGCTGGTCCTTTTGCAATAGAGGTAGTTCTTCAATATCTATCCTTTCAGAATATTTTTCATCAATTTCACGTTGGAAATATTTCCACTCAAAAGGCCTACAAGTCCATACCAAAATCACTTTGTTTTCAATTACAGATTGTAAGAAGTTAGCCCATAATTTGGCGATGTTTATGTCATCATCACCTACCTGATGCAGCATCAAAATGTCCAACGTATCAATCATTAGTAATGGTCTACGGTTTACGTTTTTACAATGGTTACAAAATGCCTCAAGGCTCTTAGATGCTTCCTCATCATGTAGTTGTACATCTATACTGCCAGAAACAATCCCTTTCCATATGAAATCCTCATCATAATCACTATCTGCAATTTCTGCGTTCTGTAATTCGGTGTAGAGCGGGAAAAACTCTTCATAGAATTTTTTATTAGAACTTAGTTCTCTAGCTAGGCGATTAAATTCAGTCGTTTTTCCGACTGAAGGATGACCTAAAATTGTAAGCAATCCTCCAGTCTGTTTACTATCATTGAGGAAAGACAAAACTCGACCGAACAATGTATTACCATTTGCTAAACGATTACGCTCGAGTAAACCGCTAGTTCGACCTAATCTGCTCATCGAATCTAGAGATGAATCTAGAGTAAAACTCATCTGACAACACCTCCTTCTTTAGTGAAATTTAGGAACAGTTCATTGAGGAGGTTACGACTTACCTGGGAACGGATTTTTGAAATCTCTGAGATTCCGATTCTTTTCTTGTACATTGGCTCCAATCCTTCGGCTTCTAATCCATAACGGAAAGAATCTGTAATGTTGAATAATCTTTTGAAATGTGGCCAATACTTGATGTGGAGACTTTTGCACAATGAAGAAAGGGTTTCCAAATGTCCAAACACTTGACTTCCGGAAAACATCTGCTGTATCTCATGGTTCTCTGGGCCGCCGTAGAAATTCCGACCATTTCTTTCATTCAGGAAAACACTGGTTATTTGATTCCTGTCAAGATTGGTGATATTTGTCGCCCAGCGTAATAGTTTAGCATCGGGTTGTTCGTTACTATATTCTCCCCTCCATTGTCTTGGGTCACTCCAATTCTTGTGAATTCCAATAAGAGCCTTGAGACAATCTTCGACCGCTGGATCGTTTGCTACTTCATTGTGCAAATTTTCAATGATTTCCGACAACCATTCTTGCCGAGCTTCTCTTGGGTTTTCTCCTCTAGAAAATGCATCTGGAAGCAGTAATTTCTTCACTTTTTGATATGCTTTTTTGTGACAATCAATCGCTTTTCCAACAAATCTGCTGAAGTAATTGTGTCCCATGGTCGTGAGTTTACAAGATTCCATCAGGGCTTCGATATCGGTTTCAATCCTGCTAACATGCAGGAAATCCTCTTCCATGATCGCTCTTACATGTGAATTGGTATTGTCATAATCATATTCAATAAACAATTGATTGAATGCATGCAACAGGAAATCTAGTTGCTTGCTTGGTGTTAAGTTATTGAGAGAATATAGCCAAGAGGCTGCAGTCGAGGATGCTAAATCCTCGCCAAGATTATCAATCAAGGGCGAAATACTACTGGAAAAGCTGTATACAATTGGAATGACCTTGTCTGAATCTGCCATCGAACTGGTAAACCAATTCAAAAAATCATCAGCAAAATCAATCTCTGAACCCTCAAGGATTGAAATGGCAAAATATCTCTCAAGGTCAATGTCCTCAAGCATTTCTGGATCACGAACATATGTGACTCTGACATTTACGCAATCGCGATCAAATCCAGAGCTTTGATGCTCTCTGGAATATTTATCAAGAATATCTGAACCGATTAATGAAGAAAGTTCATCCTCGATTTTTCGAGGGTCATTTACTGTTAAATTCATTGATTCACGGAAAACAGAATAGCCATCCTGGCCCAAAACTATCAGCAAAATATCATTGGATTCAATGCCCATCAGCGTTTCTTTGTTCTCTGATGAATATTCTTTATGCCTCATAATTTTGGAATATCCATCACTGTTAGTATCGCCCCAATCAGTTAACTCGGGTTCACCGGTACGAAGCTCCTTTACCGCTTCTTGAACTTGATTCTGATTTGCACTAAGGCCTAGCTGCAATGCAGACCTTAGGGGCATACTTGCATTCATGGTCTCGTCATTGATTAACATATCTCCACCGATTCCAAACTTCGTGATAGCCAAGATTGGCAATACGTGTAATTTCTTACAGTAAATCTACTGAATCCAAAAGAGATTATCCGACCAGGAAATAGAGCAAAAGTGCTCCTTTCAAAAATCTCAGCGCTAATTTATAAGGGTCGCAGTAAACCACAATCACAAGGGATAGTTCTGATGTAATAATTTACATTTTTTCTGGCTCTGAATAATCAACTAAAGTGATTTGAATGACAATATCCAATACTTCTGATGGATTGTGGAAGTGGTCAAGCCACGATTCCAAGCCTAGCGTATTGGATACCGGCATATTCCATTGTGTTCAACATTTTTCCATCGAGAAATCTGCTGACCAAGATCTAATTGTTTCGACTAGCTTCGGCAGAGATGGAGCCAGAAAAAAGATGCTTAATCTTGATATTTTTGGTAGCTTTACCGGAGGTAGTTCTACCGTTGAAGGGAATTTCAAATTACTATCTCACAAAATCGGTTCGGGAACGCAATCTGTTTCTGCAAATCAGGTCTTTGGGAATATCATTCATGACCCAACCTTAGCAACAAAATTGTTTCTAAACAATGGAGCCCTAGAAACCTCATCGGTAATTTATGATCCAATTTCTCCTAGACAGATTTTACATAAGAGCGACAACAAATTCAATCAAAAGATTGTTGTTACAGACCTGGAATTTAATTCCAATGAAATCAAGGATGCAAAACTAAACATCACTTTCCATTACCCAAATAATGAACAAAATCCGCTAACGATTAATGACATAGAGTGGAAGAAATGGAACAAACTAGTGAATGCCAACCGTAGCTTATTTTCATATCCTGATTGGAATATAAAATTAGTCGAAAAGGCAAACATGCCTAAACCGCTATTTGGCCAATCTGCAGAGGGGTTTGATGAGATCTTATCCGTTGATCGTTTTGGCATTATTGAAAAAATAGAGCTCAAAGATTTCGAGTGGTCACGACCCGAATTTGGAATCAATGAAGATAAAACTGCACTGACGATTTCAGTTGATTACCCGATAGATCTCTCGGAATACAGAATTGACTCAAACAGAAAATTAACTCTCGAAATTGACGGATTTAACAACTCATTTGTAGATGATATTCGCAAATTCGTCAAAGCGAGAATATGGCGTATTGAGGAGACAAAGAATGTCACTCTTGAGCTTGGAGAAAATAGGTTTAGAATTGAAATGCTGAGAAATACAACCGAATTAACTGTATCGAAAAGTAGCATAGAAGCTAATTCCGCACCAATTCAGGTGAGATTATTTGGACAATGGAACCCTCTAAAAAACGAACCAAAAAAAGAGCCTGACTCTGAAAGTTTGGTTGAAGGTGGTTCTGTCACTGAATCGCGACCTATTCAACCTATCATGCCGGAAGAAGAGTTGAGTCCACCTACGCCAATCGACACTACTCAAACACCGCTTGCTCAAGAACCACAAGAGCCTTTCAGTGGGTTCGGTGGGTTTGAAGGGTTCGGTGGGTTTGAAGGGTTCACACCGCCTTTTCAGGAGCCTGAGTCATCGAATCAATCACCTAATGATTCCGAAGTACCTGTTGAAAGTGGTTGTGAGAACCAGGAGGCAAGCAAGGGTCCAATTTGGGTGGGCAGAGGAAAGCCTCTGGCGGGAATGGTTGTCGACAAGGGAGCACCTAAAGATAAGATTGGAAAAAGCGTTTCTCAAATAAAAAAGGAAGGCCGGAAATTACGTCGGGAAATGAGAAGGCAACGTAAACAAGAAAGAAAGGACAAAAAAAGAAAGAATAGAAAGGGTGGGAAAAAATGATTTCTAAGAGCAAGAATAACCTTTGGAAGTGGACACAGTCTGCTGATTATTCTTGCGTTCATGCTGAGCTAATCAAGCCAATAAAAATCTGTGAAATCGAAGTCGATGAGCAACATAATCTGACCTTCCTCCTTAGTGCTGGCAGAAGATTTCCTAATCGTAAATTAACTGGACATGTCAAGATTATTGTTGGTAATGCCACAAATATATTCTCAAAAGCCCTCGAAGAAAACAAAACGATGGTACAATCTTCAGAATGGATTAGACCCTTGATTAGTAGAATTGATTGGAAGCAACGTATATTGCAAAATAAAGACCATTTAATACAAGCTAGATGTAGACTTGACCTTACTGGTTTTGACCATATTATTGGAACAAGAATGTTCAGTGTCGACTTCAATCCTAAATTCCGCAATTTGCGAATGAGAGAATTCAAAGGGGATACTCTAATTACTTGCGATATTTATTCAGAATTAAATGGTGAAGTTTTTTTGTTGTCGGGCAACTTAGATCTTATAGTGAAGGAATGGGGAAAAATAGTGAGTTGTTACCCCAAGGACATAGATATTCAGCCGCAGATATTAATTCCTGATCTTGAAAAAATTTGGTACGGAAATCGAAATTTGATTTCTACAATCTTGAGTATTAAAACCGCAAAAGCATTACAAGCAGATGGCCGCATAGAAGATAAGTTGCTCAATATTGAAATCAAGGATGTAGCCATAGTCGAGGAAAAAGCAAAAAGTAATCTTTTGGATTCTAGAGTTCGTGTACAGTTTGAAATTGTGATTTATGATGAGCAAAATAACATTATTGGAAGCCCGTTAAGGGGTGACGAAGTTAGTGTTTCTGTCAAGCAGTGGAATGATTTTATTGATACAGCATGGGCTACAATTCCAAATCTATCCATCAAAATAAAAAGTTTTGAAGAGCAGAAATTTTCTGGTATGCTTCCAATGGGCCGTGGATGGGTGGAGAGGACATTTATATTCAAAGATGGTAACAAAATCGATTATGAAGATGGTGAAGTTTTAGATCAATCAAAAGTCAGAAGGATTGTAGGTTTTAATGAAAGACAACCGAATTCTATTCGCCGGTCTAGACGTCGCAAAGATGAGCCCTTTGATCCCTTTCAGCCGAATGCTAGCCAGAAGGCCAGGGAAAGGAAAGAAAAACAGAATTCCCCGCTCTCAAGGTATTCGCAAAAGGCAAAGCAACTACTAAAATCACAAAGAGAAAACGATTCTGTTCTTTCTTCTTTAAGTCGAGAGGAGACGTTAGCTCGATTGCGTGCTAAATCTGCAGCAACTGCACAATTTGCTAAAGAAGCTCAGGAAGCTAAATTGGGTTCAACAAAAACAACAACTAGAACCACAAACCGTAAAGGTCGAAGTAAAATTAAAAATAACGCCAAATATAATTCCTCCAAGCATAAGCACAAGAATCTCAAACACAATTCAGGGAAAAACAAGAAGCGCAGTAAAAAGAACTCTTCACCTCTTGGTGATGCTCTCAATGATTTGAAGCGAGCACGAAAAGCTGAGGAAAATGCGAAAAAGAACCAAGGTAAAAGGCAGCAAAGAACAGCCAAACTAGAAGTTGAAAAGTGTCAAAGGATAGTCAACAATCTGAAGAAGTCAAACAAGTAAAGGAGATGTGAAAATGGCGGCACCAAAGAAAATCAGAATAGTTTACCAGGGAGATAAACCTCCCTACAAAGGGCCTGTGTTAGATGGTACTGGAGTAAGTGGCAGTAATACTTGGCCTACCTGGGTTAGAACTCGACAAACAACATCCCGTACCGGCTATGGGACTGCAAAGAGTCCAAACCGATATATGGATAAAGAACTCAACATTAGGAAAGAAGGTTTTAACCTTCATTGCCAAATTTGTCTCGAAAAGGGGTGTGAAGGGTCATTACTCAATGCGCAGCCTAGTTCTGGTACAAGCTGGAAAATCGGCATGCAAGGGTGGTTTTCTCATGCCGACATTGATCCTAGCTCGCATGCTAAGGATTGCCCATGCTACAGAAAATCGCCATACAAGTACAAGGTAAACTCTGTACGCCGAACTGTAGTACTCACACCAGACTTGTCGATTCAAGCAGGAAATCCTATGCTAAAATTCAGCGTTGACATCACAAAGATGTATAAACACGAAAAGGAAGAGGAAATATCAGATGTGAACAGGAAGTCAAACTACAATATGATATATTCTAGTCTAGAAAACGAAGTAAAAGGTACTATTTCTCTTGATGGTTCTGACCCAAACGGAATTACTATCTCGGGGACAATTCTCCAAATGCCTGAATCTGAATTTACTTTGATTGGATCGAAAGGTAGGCTGTGGGGCGATCCAAACATTGGAAAAGTCATCATGAGATTTTTTGACTTAGAAAAACTTGATCTGTTAATTTGGAGAAAACATGGCGATGGTGCCAGAGCAACACTTCAACCAACTATTGTCACTCATCAACGAAAGAATATTATCCAAATGACTCTTTCCCAAGAGCACTATGTTTGGAATAATCACCCTGACATTTCCATAATTAAATCGCTATTACAGGGAATGCCTACCGTCCCCAAAACTGGTACATTCAACAACCCGATTTCCCAATTTACAAAAATAAATTCAGAATCTGTCGAAAAAATAGTCAGTAAGATTTATGGAAAATATGATCTTGAGGTATTGTTTGAGACTTCGAGAATATCTGCTGATGTACTTCGCGTGGATTATAGCAAGGATTTGTCACACGTCTTAGTCTTGACAAATAATACCAAAGACAATTACCTCGCAACTGCTGAGTTGCAAGATTTTGGTACAAAATACGTAGGTATAGATCATTACGAGGACTACTCTAAATATGATTTGTCAGTTGATGAAAAGAATGTCGAAAGATTTGCTGTTGAACCAGGAAAAACAAGAATGTTTCCTCTCCTACTTACTGGCAGTGGAAGAATAGAAATTTCCGCAATACAAAATGAGAAGAATGTTGAAATTTCTCAACGAATTTTGCTCTCAAAATCAGTATACGATGAAGAATATCGAAAGTTGAGTATAAAGCAACTAGATAAAACAAAATTAAATTGGGGAACTCTCATTCCAGCACTACTGAAATCCTCCAAGATTAACGGGTTCGATGATTATGATGAGGTTCCGTCCAACCATGGAGAAATTGATGAAATATTACTGGCTGATATCATGCGCCACAAGTACACATCAATGGAGAATCAAAACGAGCTTGTTCACTCAGGAACAATTACTGGTACCATGAATAGATTACAGGGACTTGCAGAAAACCTTGAATTGGAAGAACAGTCTACAAAACCTCAAAAGAGCCATCAATTGCTATCATATTTGTTTGAATCTCAATATAACAAAATAGAAGACGAAGAGAAAGAAGAAGCACGAAGAGTTTGGGATATTGATGAAAACAGGAATTTCAAACTGGTGGGTTACGAGGAAGGGCACTTCTCGCCAAAATATGATACAGAATGGTCACTATTAATTTCTAGGAAATCCCTATCCCAATTGAAGATCTCATATCCTAATTTATCCTCTAATGACATTAAGTTCTTATCAACCGGTCATAGATTAATCAATAGGGAGAAGGCTTCCATGGCTGGTCTTAAGCCGCTTGATAGACTACCAAGTCTAGACATTTATCCGGAGAGGCCTGCAGAGTTTTTGCTGGCACATTTTGATGATAGCACAAAGTATGATGATAAGCAGAATAACCAATATGAGAAAAATCATTGGCTGAATTTAAGCGATCTTGACGGGAATCTAAATCTATCTTTATACTCTGATTCTATGGGTGAAGAGCCAACAAAATCTAAACTTTGGACGGAGACAAAACAGACTGAGCTAAAAATTGAATTAGCGAATGGCGGATGCTGGTACATGTCTATACAGAGATTAGCAAATCCCCCTCAATCTGCAGAGGATGAAGATAGATGGACTCACATCTATTTACTTCATCTTGAAAAGGAAGAAGAAGATGAGAAGCACAGAGTAATTTTGTTTAACAGCAGTGGACCATCGCCCCCGTCAATTATCAAGGAATACTACGATTCTAGAGGCCCTGATGATAAAAAAATGCTTCTATGGCAGCATCTCAGAGATGCTTTCAGGGCATTCATAGCAGCTAGTGGCCAAATGGGAATTATAAGAAATCCTGTCGACAGTTTAGCCCCCTATAACTACAGAAAGACAATAATTCAACCATTCCATGAGAGAAATAGCAATTTGTTCAATGAGATAACATCTATTGATTCTCGTCTAGCAATTTCATTGTCAAATTACGCCAAAATACGCTTGTGGCTACAGTAATAAAAGTTATTCAATTCAAAGGAGTGGTTAGGTTATGGTCAGAGTTGCAGCAATGAGGGATGCCATTAACACGGGATTAGTTGGTCATATCAGAAGAGTGTATCCTGCAATTCAGGGACCTAGAAGATGGGGCAACATAATCGAAAAGAGAACAAAGTATCTCGAAGAAACTTTTCCACTAACTCAAGAACCACTAATTGAAGCGATTCCTCAATATGAACCAGGAGAAAATTCTTCTCCGGAAGATTTCCTAAAATGGAATGGAATAGACGGAAGTCCACTTTCAGAGGTACAGAAAAAACGTTTGGCGGGACTCTCTGAAATTTTGCAATTGAACAAGGTGAATTACAACCTATATCCTCACCAGAAAGAAGCAATTCTGGGTCACCTTGAGGACAGAGATGTTGTTGTTGCAACAGGTACTGGTTCAGGAAAAACTGAATCTTTCCTGTATCCTATTGTTACCCATCTTCATGACGAAGCTCTACGGTTGATTGAAGACGGTGAAGAAAAATCAGATAGAGCAATTAAAGCAATCATCCTTTATCCTATGAATGCACTAGTTGCAGACCAAATGTCAAGATTGAGGGAATTATTCGGTGATCCAAAGACTGCTACTCATTTCCTCAATAATGGATATGGAAGATTCCCACAATTTGGAATGTATACTGGTCGAACTCCGTTCCATGGTTGGTTCGCAAAACCTAACAGTGACGGAAAGTACGAGCGAGTCAAAAAGGTGGAAAATAGAATAGGCAAAGTTGTCAAACACTATGAGAGATTAAAGCACGATACAAGAGTTTGGGATGCATTGGTTGAAAGAAACAAAATCCCATCTGTTGGAGGAAGAATTGAACTTGCAGAGCCGGGAGATACTAATTCGATTCCATTCGAAAAATTACCAGGTTTAGTCAAACAAAATCTACTAAATAAAAAAGAATTGAATGGAGAGAAATTAACGTTAGAGATTGACGAAATAACTAATTCAAGGTTCAAATTAATTCAAAATGAAGAGGTTTTCAGTCGTTTCAAAAAATCTGACATGCCTCTACAGAGAAAAGACGGCTCTTCAAAACAAAAAAACCCTGTACACCTTAGATTCATGGGGGATTGTCTTGACAGAGAATTAATTTCTAGACATCAGATGCATTTAGGTGGTGTTCGACAATACATCGAAGAAAAATGGGACCAAAAAACCGATACTACCCAGGAAGTTATCGACAAGATTGGAGTTGGCATACCAGACATCATGGTAACGAACTACTCGATGCTGGAATACATGTTAATGAGACCTCTAGAACACGTGTTCTGGCACGAAACCAAAGAGTGGCTAGACGGATGTGAAAGGGCGAAAAAGGATCCTAAAGACCCGATGAGAAGGAAATTGCTTTTGGTAGTTGATGAAGCCCATCTTTACCAAGGTGCAATGGGTACTGAATTCAGTCTTTTACTGAATCGACTGCTTTCTGTACTGAGCGGAGACTCTGAAAAATTGGGAAGAGACAGAATTCAATTCATCATTACATCTGCTAGCTTAGGGAGTGATATCGAAGAGGCCAAGAAATATTCTGCTGGACTACTTTCATTAGAAGATGATAGAAAAGAAAGAATGTGGATTCCTGCGTCTCGAAGACTTGAACTGACCAAGGAGACCGAAGAGGGTGTCAAAATTAATGATGAACTAAAGAAAATACTTGCAGATGGTTTCAAAAAACTAGAATCAAAATCCAGAGAAGATGTTGAACAATGGCTCCTAGAACAGATTTTTGATAATGTCGAAGACATAAAATCCCAAGTTGATTCAGCATTCCCTGAAGAAAAAGAAGATACGAAACTCAAACACAGAGTTCAACTTCACATGGAATCATGGAATCATGCACACAGACTGCGTAGGCTACTTCTACGGTCAGATACACTACATGAAATCGATGGTGCAAAAAAAGAACTCGAGATTGCAATAGACTATTCGGGTATTCCAAAGGATATCCATTTAGCAGATAACATTCCACGTAGAGCCAAATTAATTAGACACTACATGTTTGAAAATCCTGAGGGAAATCAGTGTAAAGACGCTCTAGACATGCTGTTAGATCTAATTGCTTCTGCAAGATTGATTGGTTCTCGAAAGCCATTCCTTCCAATGAGGATGCATTTATTCTTCCGAGGAGATACTGTGTCAAGAATCTGTATTTCATGTGGAGAAATATCTTCTGCGGGTGTTGGAAGATGCACTGACCCAGAATGTAGTGCCTTGAATTATGAATTGATGATTGACAGAAACTGTGGTGGAACATTTGTCAAACTGTGGTGCGACTCCGAGATAACAGAAGAAAATATGCACCCTGATGCAACTACTCCAAATCTATCAGATTTAGGAAAGATATCAAGGGTTTGGCAATCACGAAATTATGATCCTGACATTGGCAAGGATTCATTCATTGGGGTCTTCGCTAGAGTTTTGGATGATGAAGATGAAGTAAACTCTTCGAAGAGATTTTATTTGAATAAATATTCAGGAACTATGGAAGGACATAAATTCCCGCCTGAACAAAGTGAATTACATAATTATGTAAAAATAGAAATTATACTCCCAAATTCAGGACTACAAAAGAAGAGGTGGGAAAAGAATGGCGGTTACATCGAGCCTAGAATATGCCCTTATTGTAATGAGAATTTTTCACAAAAACAAACTAGACAATTCTCAGATACTGAGACACGAGGAGACCAATTCTTCCTTGAGGCGATTGCTAATGCGACATCGAACCTAGATCCAGTGGAAGATTCACCTCATGCTCACAAGGGAAGAAAAATGCTACTCTTTTCAGACGGTAGGCAGAGAGCAGCAAACCTTGCAATGGACCTGAAGAATGCCCAAGCTACAGACCAAGGTCGGGCGATGTTTGTTTATCTACACAAACAAGAATGGTTCCAAAAAATACCTGAAAAGAGCCGTACATTGCATAAACTATACCCCTACCTTTGTTTGTTCTCAGGACTCGCCAGAAATAATCCACTAACGGACTCGGGAAACAAACCAGATAGGTCTAGAATGATTAGCCATACTGTGTTGTTGACGTCAAGTATCCTTTGTAAGTTCCATGATCAAATTGATGCTTTGAGTGAGATATATGAGGAATGCAAGCCAGATGAAATAGAAAAATCCAGTCAAGATTTCATTCGGAAGAGATTTTTCCGGTATATCACCAGAACAACAAATGAATACCTCCGTGACAACTCCGAAAAAGACTGGATTAAAGAACACAAAAAATCATTACGAGAGGCCTTCAAAAAGGCAAAAGATTCCTTCAAACGAGAAAATTTAGATTGGAAAGATTTGGCAAAAAAAATCTCAAGGGGTAAAGATAAATTCCCTGACAACCTGAAAAAGTGTCTAGGAGATTTGCCAGAATTAAAGAAAATCCCAGACCATACGGAGTTCGCATACCTGAAATTAATATCATATTGCACTAGATTAAGGAACTTAGTGAGGTATCCAGAAGATAGGTTAATCCCTCACATTGTAAGAACTAATATCTTGGAAAACCCTGGTGTCAAAGAATTTGATGTGTGTCAGAGGACTGCTGAAATAATCATTGAAAAAATGAAAGAGGATGACTCGTTTATCCAGAAGGTTGCCAAATTATGCGGTAATTGGTCGACCAGTGTCTTACCATTTGACACCTATTCCACACCTCCATCTTCAATGGGTTCTCTTGTACTAAAATGGTGTAGTGATGGATTATTCGGGGTACAATCTTTAGGGTTGGGAGAACTTTGTTTACTAAAGAGTGATAACTCTGAATTTGAATCGGAGGAGTGGAACCTCATCTCATCCTCTCTACCCCTTCTGTTTTGCGATTATGGAAGTTATGATAACCGTGATGAAAGTACTAAGCGTTCCATTTGCAACGAAAAGGGTACTATATCCTATGGATCGATATACGATTCTTTCAAATCCTTCCCTCCAAAAGTAATGACAAGTGATAACAATAAAGATGATTTTATTATTATTTTGAAGCAAGGACTGTATAACATAATTCAGACAGATGACGAAGATGTTCAAGATACAATAGAAGAGGTATCAGAAAAAATAGTTGAACAAACAAACACTAATGGGGACAAGTTGCTTTATAGAAAAGAATTGAATGAGAAGCACAAGTTCCTTCTGGATTCTGACCGAGTAATTTTCAAACCAATAAGCGAAACTCTGGATTTAGAATTCAAAGGAAAAACAATTCAATGCCCACAATATTACTGCATTAGTTGTCTCAACCCTCGACCTAAATCCCAGCATAATTTCCCATGTCCCCGATGCGGAGATCGAAAAATTATCGATACGGGAGATAAGTCTGAAAGTAATAAGAAAAATCGCGAACGCGCACTGGGTTATTTCGAAGAGAGATTACTTCCTTGGCATAGGACAATTGCAGATTTTGATGACGAGCCAACTTTGGCTGTTTACAGAGCCGAAGAGCACACAGCACAAATTTCTACCAAGAAAAATGAAGAGGATGCAAATACTCTAACCGAAGAGTATGAGCTAATGTTCCAGGATGTACCAATTCAGTCCTATGATGCAAGTTTAGAAGAAAGAATCGAGCAACCACCTATAGATATACTCTCAAGCACGACTACAATGGAAGTCGGCATAGACTTAGGGGATTTGAATGCTGTCGCACTGCGTACTGTTCCTCCTCACGCATCAAATTATCAGCAGAGAGTTGGTCGTGCAGGAAGAGGTTCTTCGGAAGTTAGCATGGCATTAACTTGGATTGACAATTCAGCGTATGCTCAATCGAATTTTGAGAGACCTGAAAGTTTGGTTTCCCATCCAAGTGAGCCGCCAAGGTTGTATCTAAATAATGAAAAAATACGCCATAGGCATGTAAATGCTTTACTCTTCCAGAGATTTTTCAAGAGAGAAAATTATGATCCTGAAACTTTAAGCTTTGAAAATATGACTGTAACTGATGGAAGTCTTTTAGAGAGTCTTGGTTCAATTGCTAACTTCGTTCACGATATGCCTGCAGAGTATGGTAAAACCAAATTCCTAGATTATATAGATACAGTGAAAAGAGAAATTTCAGAAAATAAGTTATCCACGAATTCGAAGATGATTATTGAATCAACTGGAGCTAGACCCGAACTAATTATTGAAGTTGTAGACAGATTGAAGAAACATGTAGATTCATGGAATATTGATGACTTTGAGGTGGAAGAAGAATGAATGATAATTTGCTAAATCACCTGCTAAGAGAAGGAATTACGCCATCATTCTCCTTTCCCCTAGACGTATGTGATTTCAAGGGTGAAGGTTACAAGAGTGGAAACAGACATACCTGGCCCAATACTCAGCAAGATCTCAAGAAAGCTCTTTCTGAGTATTCACCCGGTAGAGTGGTTACAATTGACGGAGAGAAATACAAAGTACAGGGATTGTCATTCTTCAACTCACCTTGCAGAGTAAATAGAGCCAGACATATTTTCAAAGATGGATTCAGTGATGAAAATACAAATCTGAAATGGTACAATAGATGCACAATGCAGAACTGCGGCTTTGTAGAGAATAATCTAAATGAAAAATCTGAATTGACCGAATGTCCAGTTTGTGACACAACCGGTAGTGTTGAATCTGGCAAATGGTATAGGCCAGAAGGATTTGCTCCATTAGTAGTCCCTTGGGACGCACATAAGGATAGAGCAAAGCCGCATACTGACCCTCCAGGATATAGATATGAAATGAGGGCTCAAACCGTATCTCGAAGTGACGATGATATTCAAAACTCGGGGGGTGTAAAATTACCAGCGCCCCTCTCAGAGGTTGGAGAAGAAAATCTCAAACTTATCTCTTTGAAGGATAACGATATAGTCAACAAGTTGCCAATTGCGGACAGAAATCTTCTCTCTTCTTTTGGAGACAGAATGAAAATTAGAACCTCAAATGCAAGTAATGAAATGGAAAGTATCGATTTAATTATTATCAATTCTGGATACAATAGCAGCGGATACACTGTATGTCCGGATTGCGGTAGGTTAGAACTGGAAGCAAGAAAGTTGAACCCTGGCCACCATAGACCGTATTCTCCTCCGAGAACCCGCGAAATGAACAAAGATGACCCAGATTTTGAGGATTTGGATTCTCAAGCTGCATCACATTGCATGGGCACACGAATGAGCGGTAATGGCCTGAACTCCTTATTTTTAGGAATGACATTCAAGACAGATATGATACTGTTTACGTTTGATGTAGATACTCCCTTCAACACAGATAAAAGAACTATTCTGAACAATTCTTTGAACGATGGAGTCAGGGCAATTAAAGAAGCTCTAATTACAGAAATCCAGGCAGTCAAGAAATTCATGAAAATGGAAATAGGCGGAGGTTTAAGGAAACATAATGTTACAGTCGATGGAGAAACAAGGACTGTTTTTGACATATTTCTCTATGACGATGTATCTGGTGGAGCAGGCTTAACAACATCTTTGTTCGATGGAGAAGAAGGATACAGAGATTTCGTTGAGATTCTGAAAAGGGTAGAATTGAGACTATCTGGTAGCCTCTGTATGGGAGGAAAGGGTTGTGACAAAGCCTGTGTTGGTTGTTTGCTAGACTTTAGAAATAAGAGAGAGCATGACAAATTGGATAGGAAGAATGGTTTGAGAATCCTGAGATATCTGCTATATGGTAAAGTACCTACTATTGAGACTGGGAATCAAAACGACACCCCTCATGACGAATTGCAAAATTTAGCAAACCAATTAGGTGGAGATTTATCTCAAATGAACGACTATGTTGTAAAAGCCAACCAAGATGAGGGAGTAATTGAGATAACTTTTAACCAAGAAAATTTGAAGATAAGGCCCATTTCAGAAATGATTTTACCACGTATGGACGAAAAAGTAAACGAATTCTTGCAGGTAGATTTTACACCTGAAAGAATGGATATGATACAGGATTTTGAAGATTTATGGAAATCTGGTGGCGACCCTAAAGAATTGCTAGAAGGAAAGGAAATGATACACTTATCCATTCTAAAGTTCTACAATGAAAGGCAAAAAATTGCCTCAACAATCAACGATTTACTAAGTGATTTACCATTTTGAGAGATTTCTATGTCCGATGATTGGAATGGATGGGTTGGCGTTGGACAATTAGCCTCATCAGCCAAATGCTCTCGCGCTATTTTCAACATAATTCAACAATACAAGGTTGACAAAAAAGTAGATTTGAAACGTAATTTAGACATTCCATATGTAGAGAGAGAGTATGACTCAGATCAAATCATGGGTAAAATCGCCGAAGATGTCCTCCAACACATAATGTCTGGAAACACTTCTGAAGAAATTATTCAGAAGGGACAAGACATGTTAAAGTGGATTAAGTCAACAAGATTCAGAATATTCGTCGCTGACAATTCTAGTTCAGTCAAATTGTGTGACTTGGATTTTCCATGGGCGACTAATGATTACAATTTTGTAGGCGAAACAAGGTGGAAAGAAGGGGATTTCATTAGACTAATAAAGATCTGCGAAAATTGGAATATACAAGCTATAGCAAACAAATTCGATGATTTACTTTGGTTTTCAGAGTATAAGATTAGAGTTAATTTTCAGTTACCTGATGGTGATTTTCTTCCAATCAGTGGACGAATGGATTTACGCAGTAAATGCGAAGAAAAACCATCAATTATTGAAATAAAAACAACAGATAGGAGGACACTACCCTCTGCTTTTCACCAGGTTGAAATTTATGTTGTAATGGAACAAATTATGAATTCTATTACGCCAGATGCCTACGTTTTTCATGAAAACGAGTTAATACCACAAAAAAAGAAAAGAATTGTTGAAATCCTTGAAACAGCAAATTACGATATTTTCGATTCATCACTGAGTAACTGTAGATTTTGTGAAAGCAAAAGTTCGTGCGAAGAAGCAAGGTTGAGTTGATTAAAACGACATACTATCTGATATCCACAAACTGTCTCTAGATAACTTAAAACTAACATCATTTGACTTTCTTAGCTTTTCAAAATCGAAATACTCCTTTGGTTCACCAAGTCTTCCAATTAGATACTCTTCATTATCATTTGAGAGCATATAACCTCTCCAAAATCGTTTACTCCAATGTTCAAACTCTTCAGCTTGAACTAAGCAATTTTGGATCGTACCGTCTCCTCTTATCGAAAGGCCTCCGGAAAAAGTCAACCTATGATGTTGGAATTCTTCATCAGACAAATCACTCAATTTGAATGCAAGATTTGATAGAAGAATGCCTAAATCAGACTCTTCGGATGAATTTTTTTGATTCATTGGCCTATATTCGGCTAGAATAATATCGTCACCTGCTGCCATCCATGCTGCGATCCTATCAACTTGATAATTTGATGAATCTACAACTTCATGGATTATTTGCCACCAATGACTATTGAATCTGAAAGATCTTCTTCGCCTGACATCTAAGCTTAATTCTCTACTATCGTCGTATTCAGATGTAAACAACAGTCCTAGAGAATTCAAATCAAGTCTAGCAATACTTGACACAAAGGTCTCCTTGGAGGTGTATTTCAGTGATTTCCCTCTATCCCTTATAGCTGAATCGAGATATCTCTGTGCTTTGCCTGTATAATATAACAAACTATGGAAATCGCATACATTATTCTCCACTTTGCTAAATAGTGATGACCAACTAACATCTTTGGGAATTTGATTCTCAGAATTGCATAGCGGACATTTCTTGCTATTTCCAAATTCAACATCCTCATCATCGTCTTCAATCCTGTCACTAGGCCTATACACCTCATGAGGTGGAAGATTATTTTGTAGTCTTGTATAAAATTGATCCTTGTCACTAATATCGCCCCAGCGATTGATAACTTTGTCAACTTCTTGTGAAAATTTCGGCTGGTAACTTAAACTCCAACCTGGACCAAGGTATGCACCAGAGAATGTCATTCTAAGTGCTGCATCTATCATATTTTGAGGATTATACTTGGCAATAAACTCCAACCTGCCTCCTCCGTCCACAATAATAGAGCCAACTCCAAAGTTATGAATAATCTGATTACGCAAGGAGGAAATCGCACCTTCTATCAATGCTGAAGCACCTCTGATAAGTGTCGCAGTCCAATCTTTATCAGATTCACTAGCAGACCAATGAAGAATCCATTTCTGAATTTTCTTAAATTTTACACCCCATAATTCCCCTTGTGCACTATCAAACAAATCAGCATTATTCTCCCAAGTAGACTCTACTTTAGCCTTATTTCCATTGTAATATTCAATTTCATCCCAAGGCCAACAGGTTCCAACTCTATCATGGGCTGAAGAATGTAAAGAGCCAAGAAACATCAATTCTTTGTCTGTGAATCCTAATTGCTTTATACCGAAATCTTCTCTTATACCAATCAACAAAAGGGCAAGAAATCTTCTGTATGATTTCCTAGCATGTGCTTCATTTTTATTCAGATTTCTTATCGATGCGTCCTTATTCAACAATGCACTACGTAGACTCATACCTTCTATTGGAGAAGGTAGAGAATCAAGATATCTAGAAAGCCTCATAGCTTTCAATGATTTGGGATGCAACGGCCAATCCAAAGGGTAACTTGTTATCCCGATCTCTGGATAGCCTCCAACAATCTGCACTAATCTTTGATGCCTTTTTGAAATCTGAGTTAGCAGAACTGTTGGTTCTCCTGGCCACTCTAGTATGAAATCACGAATCATATCAAGGGGATGCTCCCCCTCTAACAACTGATTCTTCGAATCCAAAGGTGGCAAAGAATGATACCAAGGATTCGGTGCTCCCATGGATTAACGGAAGTATTCACCGATTTAGTTCCACCCATCACTAATTATAGGTCAATGAAACACAAGTTGTGCCTTCTTCATCAAACCAAATCTTACCTGAAATATTTGCGCTTTCCATAAATTGTTCAAGAGAAATTCCGCGCATCCAATCCCTAATTGCTGTACCACCATGGAAACCGTGAATGAACTTGACGCCCCGTCTTCTATCAGATCTAGCATCTCTGATTTCCTCTTTGATTCTGTTCTTTGCCATGTGTAGGGCTAGAGAGTGCAAATCCACTTTGTGGTACCCAGAATCATCGCCAGAGCTCTGCATAAATCTACGTGGAGCAGGTCGATTTCGGTTAGTTCGACGCTGATGATGGTTCCTCCCATGCAAATGCCTCTCCATCTGAAACCTTCTGTTGCTCATCGCAATACCCCCTCAATGATTTGAAGTGCTTCTTGGCAAACCTCATCTGGAGTCTTATTACTCGTATCTATGGTTACTGGATTGAATGCCTTGTATGCTTGTAGAACCTTCTCTCGCTTGCTTTTACTAGCAGCTAATTCTGATTCCTCATTGGTTTCAGTTTCACCACGCCCTTGTAGACGAGCCAAACGATTTTCCTCGTCCACCTTTAACAAGATGAGCAAATCTGGCTTCAAAATTTCTTCTGGGTATTCTCCTAACGCAAGGTCATGCTCGAATCCTTCGTCCATAGCAGCAAATGCTGCAGTAGATGTCCAATATCAATCCATAATCACATGATTGCTAGGAATCATCTTTCTAACTTCCTCGCTTGCAACTAGGTTGGAAAAGCGGTAAAATGCTCTACGCTGAAGAGGATTTAATGAATCAAAGTGCGATCTGACTGAACCTTCTCGAATTGAAGGGATATTGATTATTGGAGGACAGAATAGCTGATGCGCATCCAGTGCTAAACTCAGATTCCGAACCAAAGTTGACTTGCCTGTCGCATCTAGGCCTTCGATTACGATGAACTTGTTCACAAAGCCACCCCCGTAGAACTTTCCCAGTCCCATTCTCCACCACGAGCATTGAATGCCTCGTGCGAAAATCCAGGACTTACTTCGTTCCAGCAATGAGCGAAGCCGTTTTCTTGTACAGTTCCCTTTGAGTAAAGATAGAATCCGTCCTTGTTGGTGTATACTCGACCAAGGGCATCGATCATCGCATAGGTTCCAAGCATCGCATCATTGTTCTCCGGTACAACCTGAATTGAGGTTGAGCTTAGAGATTCCATATGACGGTCGATATATTCATCAAAACTCGATTCTGATACTAGAAGAGCTTCTACTCTTCCGTCATTTTCTCCATCGATCTTCAGTACCTGGAAAATTTTCCATCGTGTTGGATTGATTTCCTTAACGACTGCAGTCATATCGTCATGGACATTTGCTGAAGTTACAACCGTGTTTAGCTTGATACCGTAGTTCAGTTCGTTGGCGATCTTAGCAATGTGCAAAGCACGCAGAAGATGGCCGGATTCACCATTCTTGAACTCCCTTGCATTTGCCCGTCCCATAATTGCATGGATTTGGTCATTAGATGCATCTACAGATAGACCTAGCCAATCAAGATATGGCCGCATAGACTTCAACCATTCACGAGTCATATTTGTTCCATTAGAAACAATACTAGTTGTCATACCAACTCGCTTAGATTCCTTAATCCATTGATCAAGGTGAGGATGAAGCATTGGTTCTCCGCCTACAAAGTTAATCTTTTCAACACCTTGAACTGCAAGATCTTGAATAATCTGCAAACCTTCTTCTAAGCTGATTTTTGGTTGCATTCTTTGCTGTTCAAATCCAGCATAACAAAACTTGCAACGGTAATTGCAGAATGCTTCGCAATGCCAATTTACGGCCTTAGGGTTAGTGATGTTATTTCGTGACATCACTGCAATATGATAACTCAATGAGTTATTCTTCGTAAAATATTACAGGAAATAGCTGCTTGAAAAATATCTTTAGTTGATACCATGTTAATCTATGAGCAAGAATACCTAAAGATGTTGGAAACTGCATTCAATTTTCTTTTCCGAAAGGGAAAGCCAGTCAATGGTTCACCATTGAATCAAGCTAAGCACGAATTCATTGTTACAAACGGGGGATGTTGTTTGCATTGTGGCATTAGACTAACTCGTAAGAATTCTAACACTGAACATATCCATGATCGTGCTCTTGGAGGCATTAACGAATCCTCAAACAAGATTATCATGTGTACTTCGTGTAATCTTGCTCGGAATAAGACGATGCAGATTTACCTAGGCCCGCCTAGTTACTGGCAAGGTTTTCCAGGTAATTGGGACCGCGTAAAGAAGTACCTTCTATGGAATGCTGTAACAGTCGATAAGGGCCATGATGCTGGTGAATCGTATCCTGAAGTACACCACATCTTCGAATCTATCCTGCAGAGCAATGGAAAGCCGATTAAGCCACCAAGCCATTGGTTTGGGCGCGGTAATTATTGCGACATTATCGTTACAGAGCCAAAGAGACGTGGATTCTGGATTCGTGTTTTTGATAGAATCTTCGGTTATGAATCCTCGCAAAATACACCAGTCATTGCCGTAAATAGAACTAACCATAGAGAAAACATAGAGGAGAGAGTTAAGCCAGAAAGGGAAATTCTGAAGATTGATGAGAGTTTTAGGCACCATATTCTGGCCGCTTTGAGTACTATCCAAGGAGAGATTGATCTCGCTACGTTTTCTAGCTATTTCCAACTGTACTTAGTTAGCAAGGACATGCGAAAGCAATCCTTGAAGCAATTTGCGCATTCATTCGGAATTCCAAAGCGCAGATCATTTATTGAGATTATTGAAGACTATTTTTCAAATGAAATTGATTATCGCCGAGTAGGACAAACCGTGGTCTACATCACCATGAAAAATCGTGAGGTTTTTGAATACCTTGCCAATGAAGATGAATAGATTGGTGTTCGATAATGAAGCATAGCTACCACTCGATACCGATAACAAAAATTCTTTCAGCAAATTGTCGTGATTTCTTTTGCTTTAGAGAGCTAGAAATATTTGATTTTGAAGATGGTTTGAACATCATTTTTGGCAACAATGGGAGTGGAAAGAGTACATCGGTTAGAATGATTTCAGCAGCACTTTCTCCCAATACCTCCCATGATTGGGATTTCACAACAAGGAACGATAGTGCCAAAGGTTCTCTAATTGAAATCAAGTTTATTGTTGAAGGAAAAATATGTTATTTGCGCAGAGTCATTGTTCAAGGTACTACAACTGATCTACATCTGTACATTGACACCGGTAATGAGATGGAATTTCTAAGAGACAATGAAGTTGTACGTTTTCTCGCTAAATTGAAGCGAATAAATGTCATCAAGGCTAACAATTTCGACAAAAGAAGGTTCTGGATTACCTTTTCAAATGATTCGACACCAAAGGACAAAACATCTACTGAATTTTTCAAACTGATAAAAAAAATAATGTCCCAAAAAAAGAATACCACTGGCAATAACCTTGTTTTGTTGATAGAGGAGATTGAATCTAGTATAGATTCCTTCTACGAGGAGCACGTTTTTGGAAGTTCCTTGCGGTACAAAGATTTGCCAGGCGGATATAGTAGGTTATGGAAGATAATTGGTGACCTCGGAAGATCTAATGCAGATTTCGTAGCATCTGATTCATCCAAGGTTTACATTATTGACCAAGCAGACCAATACCTGAGAAGAGCAGAATTTCAAATTCTCCTTGAGATTTTGGATTTACTTTGCTCGGAATATGATTTGCAATTCATTCTCACATCATCTCATAGATTACCAACCAATTCGAATAAGCATAACTACATCGACATCAGCCGAATAGAAGCCCCCAAACAATATTCTGCTAGTGCATCATATACATTGAATCGAGTAAACAAATCATTCATTTTTAAGAATCCGCCTTATGGTTCAAGGTGATTAATGTGGAATTGGTAAAAGAAATTACTTGCATTTCACATGATGGATTCCAAAGCATGTGGTATCCATTCCATTTCGAGAAAAATCAACCTATGAATATAATCAATTGTGAGTCATTTCGCGAAGGCATCGATTTTATCAAATTAGTACAGTGGATGTTTGCAACCAATAATCACAACAACAATGCTAGAATCGATAATTCAAAATCCCTCGGAGCCTCTCAGTTAGTGCAATGCAGTGTAGAATTTGTGACAAACAAGCATCGATACCTATTGACAAGAATCTTTCATGACATGTTTTCCATCGAAGCTAAATTAGAGGTTTTAGATTCTACAAACGTGTACTTTGGAGAAGAGGCTATTCGGGCCATGCATAAAATGTCAAGACCAGCAACTGTACCTAGTGANAGNCGAATAATGACTTCANTAATCCTCAANCCACAGGATAATTACTCTAGANAAAGTATGCTAAATTTAGTCNATTTGTGGTCGAGAACTCTTGGCTTTGGGAATACAAAAATTGGATTGACTCCNGTTGGACATTGGTCNTATTATCAATCTCGCANAGAGCAAGAGAATAAGCCTNGNCCATCATTNTTGATGTTACTTTCAAATCTAGCCCAGGCAACTGTAAGGAAAAGAAAATTTGGAAGATGCCCTGCAGTTATCTGTTTTGCAGAAATACACGACCTNAATCAATTTGAGAAAGATTCTGTTATCGAATTGATTTCTACCATTTGCAAAGAGGAAAGGCTGAATTTCATTTTATCAACTTCTTCGTCAGAAGAAATNCNTANAGAAAATGTAAGCAACACTCCTAGGTTNNGAATTTATCGATAATTTTGTCNAAGCTACTGATTATGTGAACNGCNTCAGNNGTAAGNTCCTGTTTCCACCATGGAACTCCATTTCCTTTGGGNAANAAAAATTTCCTGTGAAGNACATTTCTCCTCTGCTTACCCAGTACATTTGNTGCGCAGTAAGATATGCANAANGCTTCAATAGCACCAGCNGCNNATAATTCTTGACCTTGAATCGAAAATGAACCATTGAATTTCATCACCGAATGNATATGATTNAGCAATGTTTTCTCGACCGANNTTTNCCCTACAGGAANTTTAATNTTNACATTACTTAGTTGNTTTAGNAANCTAATTGANTGTTGAGTTAACTCCTGNTTCTCTTCAAAACTGATCATAACATCATGAGAATGTTCAGTAATNACTCCGACTAAGTTAGTAATTGTTTGAAAACTNGGAACATTAGACAANGATTCCATCTGAGTNACGTGATAATCNGGGATTGGATTTATCCAATCATTCATTTTACTTNTCAATTGAANGTTTCCGATACCCATTCTTTTTGCAAAAACCCACAANGGTTCGATATTATTCCAATCCCANGATTTGTGAAGATAGGTGCATATNAATGCNTATGCTAATCTCTTATTTGGCTTACCTTCGTTATNTTTCTCATGNAANATAAATGAGTCAAGCAAAGAGTCAAACCAATCTCTTCTGAACTCCATNGGNGTTGGTCTTTCTGCATCGGATTCAGGNATTCGATTATTCCTTTCAACTCTCATATTTGCTAANTCGTAGTTTGACCTTACATCNTCAATTNCTACANTTTGGAAACGNTCCATACCATGATATNGTAACCTATTNCCAATGAAGTAAGGAGGGTCCATTTTTCTATATCNGNCNTCTGTTAATGCACTTCTATAAAGCGATTTTAGATTATATCTGTTAGAAAAATCCCTGAANTGNCCCCNGCTTCTACCTCTTTCTTTTTCCTCTGAAACTTGCTCTTCTGTTAATTTCTTACGTGTAAGGGGCGTAGCTAGGGTTTTCCCTTCCTTCTGATAGAACAAATCTGTATCTAGGCTGAATTCTTCTTCCTTTAATCTGACATCTAGTTTATCATAATCTAAAGCGCATGAAATACATATGCCAAAAGGGGCCTCCTTGGGAGTAAACCCATGTATCATTAAACTCTCACGATCAGTTAGATGGATTCCAGTTGTTGAACGACAACCTTCACACCAAGTTAATTCTAGATTATCCAAGTCTTCATCGGTTTCAATTTTCGATTCACGATAGTATGCTTCGTACACATCATCGTAATCCAAAACAATCACTCCAATCCTAGATCTTGAATCGCCCAATTAGCAACGAATTCTCCCAATTCGGTTAATACAAATCGAGATTTACCCACATCATTAATCTTTGAAATCAATTGATTAGAAATTAAATCTGCAAAACGCGTTTGGTTCTGTTCAATACTAATGTCTCGGCCTAGCATTTCGCTCAACATAGCAGCGAATTCAGAAATATCTTTGAATGTTAAGCCGAGGTTTTTTCCTGGCTTTTCAGTCGCAAAAAGTATGTCTTCAATGCTACCACCGCCACTGTCTTGATTGAATCTTCCCCTTTCAAATTCATTCATTTCGATTAATGAATTGATTTTACTAATTGCCAGTCCTTGTAAAGATTCAATGGCTAAAGTTGATGGTACCTCCAGAACATGATCGGTTCTTGAGAATGGAGAGCCTGAAATTTGTTCCCCAGTAGCTCCAACACCTTCTTTCGATTTCAAAACATAACAAATTTTTGTATCTGATGCTAGCGAAAATGTTGAAATTGTGCTTCTTAATTTCGCAAAACATGATGTTAAATCAATTGTCCAAAGATGTTCATCGGTTTCGTATTCGTATGACATAATTGATTTGAAAAGTTCTGTCATGTAATTCAACAAAAAGTGTTCATTCATCTTTGGATTTACCACAATTAATGGTTCTACCAGTGTGAAATCTTCGAGTTTTGATTTTTTCTCCAACAACAAATTACATTCTGCTAAATCTTCATGAATTTCAGATAGCCCCTCCATTCCAAGCGCTTCAGAAAATGTCAAAACTCCACTGTAGTCAGTTTTTTCAAGATAACGTTGTAATACGAAAAGATAGCTGTCGTGAGCATCTATTTTTGAGATCGTCTGCAGCATATTTTTCGGACCATCATTGAATAGTCTTCCGAATGAAACAAGCAATTTCTTGAATACAGGTTCTCCTGAACTTTGTCTATTATTCATCCAATACTTCAGAGCGATTGGAAATCCTTTGCTTGTTAAAGAATATAATGGAGGCCTGGTCGTATCTCTACTTACTTCGATTAATTCTCTTGATTCACATGCTGTTGCTGCAGATTGAACTCCTGCCATCTCCGTAACATTATCCAGCTCGCAGATATCTTGGGCGGAAAATACCTTGCTGTTCTTTGTTCCAGACAATTGAAGAAGCGCTGACATTATTTTTGGGGCTACATTTGAATCGAGGTGTTGTTCATTGTGTAAATATGGCTCTAGTTGGTAACCTTCCCAGTGATAAAAATTCTCGCATTTTACAGAACAAGCAACTAGCCATAATAGATAATCATGCAAAGCTGTTCCAGAACCAAGTAAAACATCCTTAGGCCCATCTATGCCGTTTACTGATTGGAACATTTGTTTGGAAATGTTCCAAGACAAGGCTTGAAGTTGATCAGAATTTTCATACCCATCGGTAGTGAGGGGGGTTACAGAATAAATTGATGTTGGAATCTTCAACTTTTGCTGTATTTCAATCGAAGAATCATTGTCATGTGTTGAAAATATAACTAAGGAACCAACACCAGATCTTTCAATCATATCTAGATCATCAGATTTCAAGGAATGTGGAGCTATAGCCAATAAAGTTCTCATGTCATTATCACCTATGAGGTTGTGGTTATTAGAGATATACTCTGCGCTTTCAGATATTGTAAGGTATAAAATGTTGTAAATAATTACAACCATTGTATGTCTTAAAAATATTAAACAATGACAAAGAGGAGTATGTATGGTAAGGTTAATTGCACCGATGGGTAGGTCTAGAATGAATGTACTAGCTGCAATTCAAAGGGTTAAGCCATCTCAAATTCTAATCATTACTACTGAGCAGAATGAATCTGTCAATGCGAAGAACATTAGATTAGCTTCTGGATTAAGTGACTTAGATGTAAATATTGAATGCTTAACGAATGCATACAACGAAGAATCCGTTAGGGATGAAGTAATCGCAATATCCAATAGATATCCTTCGAAAGAGGGCGACTACGTCCTAATTTCTGGCTCTACAAATCCCATTGCTTACATGTGCTACATGAAATGGCCTGGAAAAACAATCTCGATAACTAGAGGATTGCACTCAAATGTTGATGGAGAAGAAATGAAGCATGAAATTAGCGATACAGAATTCTTGGAATTATACGGTCTTGAAGAACAAGATGGCATCTTCTCAAATCTTGAAAATAAAAAAATAAGGCTATTCAGAAGATCGTTGGGCTATGATATAAACAAGCGCCGAGGGCAGGTTGTAATTTACTGGAACATTTCTCCTTCAGACAACTTCCGTTTAGTTTCAAATCACATTCGAACTGAGATCGAAAATACTGCAGAATACTACGGAAAGAAGACCTTCATCCATAAAATTTGTACACACCAAAAATTTAGTTTACATAAAGAAATTGAACACATGGTTGAGTTCGAACTAGTGGAGGAAGAAGAATGAAAAACCACTTACTGTTAAGCTCTAAATCTCCATTGAATTGGCACTCAATAATCAAAATTGTCAATGCTCACAATCCTTCATTTATCACATTCTGTCATTACGAAGAACAACAATTGAATCTAGAAAGCCTAGAAATCCCAAATGAGATGCAGGGCCTGTTCTCTAACATCGAAATAGAGCATATCAACATGAAATTAGATGAAAAATTCAAAGAAAAAAAAGGTCTCCAAAAAAGAATGGATATTCGTCTAGGTGCAACATTTTCTCAAATTCTAATTAACCAAATGGTTGGCGATGAACTGACTATTTTCTGTACAAATTACAATGGTAATAGGTTGATTAGAATGGACAAACATGAATGCTTTGAAGTTAAGCCAATTTACCCATTGAAAGTTCTAGAAATGTCTGGAGTATCATTCTCAATGACCAAAGTTTCAAACCAACCTTTTGAATTCATGGAGTTCCTACCCCACATCACAAAAAAGGATAGCAAATTCAATTTGATATCAAGCAAGTTGATTGAAATGGGCGACTTAAACACGGACACCTTGAAAGTAAAATTAACAGATTCTAATGGTTCGACAATTGAAATTGATTCGCGTGAAGAACATGGATATTGGTTAGAAGATATCGTAATGAGGCAAATAGCTATGAGTTCCCCCAGTCACGAAGTATTTACTAATGTAACTAGAAACCAAAAAACTGAGGAAAAGCAGATCAAATATGGGTTGAAACGTACACTGTCAAATCTACATGAAAGTATTCCGATATTGAAAGAAGAGATAATTAATTTCTATTCTGAACACGGTATAAACATCCTTGAAAATGAAATTGAGGATTTACATGAGGTAAGTGTTGAAGATTTCCGAAATTTTGTGTCAGAATTCGTTTTCGAATTAGTGTATAGGACGGGGGCAAAAAATGAGTTTGACGGGCTACGTGTTAATGATGATGGTATAATTACCATCGAGATAAAATCAACACAGCCTAAAATCGAACAATTAGAGAAATTAGAGTCTTTCAGCAAACACCTATCGCCAGTACGTGGTAATAGTAACATCTTGATTTACAACTGTATTTGGGAAAAAATCCCTAGAGGCTTGAAGAAAAAGAAAAACTTGAACAAATCAAAAGAATTTGCTAAAAATAAAGTGATTATACTTGCATGTGAAGATGTTGTTCCAAGTTTAAGCCCAACCAATAAATGAATCGGGGTTATCATTCTTGACCGCCTTTAAAATTTCTTCAATTTTCTTAATTTTTTCCTCAAGTAATGAATTTGCGATTGCAGTATTCCCAACTAAATCCAAAATTGTAGAACCTTCTTCTGTTACAAACCACTTATCCTCATCGATGAACAATATATCCATTTCGCATAATCTCCAAAATAGTGACTCTGGAATAACTTCTGCTAGATCTTTGATCAAGCCACTGCCATCTCTCAGTAAAGAAATTATTTCTATTGGTTGATGCATTATTGTACCTAGACCTAACAATTGTGGGAACTCTATAACATCACGATTAGGCATAGGTCTCCCGCCACCAGGTGGTTGAATTACATAGAACAACTTAGACCCCATTAGAATGCCTGCATAAGTCCCAGCAGCTGCCATATGCATGGTTCCTCCTGTTATTCCTATTAACCAATTTAAATCAGATTCATGTAGATTATTTTCTTCATGACGAATTGTAATCACCTCATTTAACAATGATGTGATAGCTGACTGTTCGAATAAATTGCTGATACTTTTGATTCCGCCTGCCCTGAAATTATATTGTTTCGACCACTCACTCAATCGGCGCTTGTGTTTAGATGCAAATTTGTCAGATGTTACAATGTATACCGTTTCAGGGACATACTTCTGGATAGATGTTATCGCATGCTCTACCCTTTCACCCATGAACAAAATTAAACCGTTTTTACGTTCAATCGCTCGGGACATATTTCTTGGTATACAGTCTATGCTAATAATTCGATGGTAATAGGATGTAAAAAATTACACCTAAAGTGGCACTGAAATATCACATAATGTAGTGAAGACCGTGAAAGCAGACTAAGTGACTCCCAGATTTTAGTAAATTTGCATATAATGAGGAGATACCCAGTATTGTAAATTTTGACAGTATTATCATTGCTAGATTATCAGATATAACGAGGGAACACTATGTCACGCAACAACAGGAAGCTAAGCCACCACAAGAGAGCACACAACGGTCGACACCGCGTACGCAACGGAGACATTTTCCAACCGCGACCAACTACAGTATACCGCAGACCATGTGGCTGCTGCAAGCAAGATGTCCCTCGAAAAAACAAGATCATGGTTCGAGTAATTCTTAGCACTAGACCCGAGATGCGCTGGGACGGACATGACTGGTCGTTGTTCATTCCACAGCATCTATCTAAGAGGTTTGGCCGATGCTTGAAGCATCTCACTGAAGGGGACAAAGCTACACTACGCGAAAGAGGGCTGGCTGTATAGACAGAAGGATGTGAAAAAATGAGTAATGGAAAAAGAGGGGTTCAAATACTACGAAGGAGGAATGTATGATGTGGTTGTTTTTTTCAGACGGTTTTCTTAGCATTGTCGCACACAGAGATATGCCAGATCACTTGTTAGTGCGCTCTAGAAACGCTAGACATCTCAAATCTTTGTTTCCAAATGCTGAACACTACACCAACCCGACTGCAGACTATCCACATCGCGCAAACGTCTCAAGGAAAGCTGTGGCGGACATGTTAGTAAGATATGTTTTGGCAATGAACTACGACAATTACAAGAATAGCGTAAACGATTCAAAATTCAAAGATACATGCAACATAATTTGGTCAGTGATGTATCAGTACGGAGAAGAATACAGGAGGCAAAGAGAATGAACCACACAAGCACAAATCAGAATTTGCGAACTAGTCTAACTCATCCACTACATATCGATTGGATATCCGTAGGGGAAGAAAATGGCAGAATTGGGCTAACACTGTGCCCTGGCAAGTATCAACCCATTTCTTGGACAGGAGGGTGGAACCGAGACCTCGAACTGGATATTGAAATGCTGGTGGAATCTGATGTAGATTTTGTTATCAGCTTAGTTGAGGAAGAAGAGATGATTAATTTACGAGTAGAGAAATTAGGCGGATCTGTTCGAGCTAAAGGAATGTGTTGGATGCATATGCCACTAGCTGACACCACTGCTCCAGAGGAAAAATGGCTCGATATTTTCAGACAGCATCTAGATTCGATTAGAATGGGGATTTCCTCTGGAAAAACAGTCCTCGTGCATTGCAAAGGAGGCCTTGGGCGAGCTGGTACTTGTGCTGCATTAATTCTATTTTTGCAGGGTTTCGAGATGAGTGATGCTATTCAATTAATCAGAGCAACGAGGAGTAACCAATGCATAAACCCGCTCCAACAACTCTTCCTTGAGAAGTTCTCGGGGGAATACAAAACCCTCGGGTTTACAAAGGACACAAATTACACAGGACAGGTGATGGCATGAGTTCGGTGATTTACAAAGCAATGCCAGGAGACACTATTGCAAATCTCGAAAAACTCGAAGGTTGCGTTAGATTTTCAGGAAACGATACCAAGGCCATCAACATTTCAAGTGTAGAATATGGCAGTACGTTGATGCTGGAGGAGTTCGATTCTCTTGAAGAAATCAACATCAAGGGATCCTCCGGAGCAGTCGTTTCTTTCACCAAGTTCCCAGAACAAACAATACGAATCAAAGGGCATTTCGACGAAGTTAGAGTTCAAGAGGGGCAGAGTCATTACTTTATTCACAAACATGTGATTTGTGAAAGATATAGTCTACAGATGCGAATTCCTTCTCAAGCAATATGGGGTGCAGTCATCACAAGAGATAGCAATATCAAATGTGGAAATATGGATGCTTTGATGATTTATTCAGAGAATCTCACTGATCTACACATCGACTGTGAGCTTTCACATATTTCTGTTATTGCCGATAAATTCCTAGAGGACATCAATGTCGGAGGAAAGAGGCAAATTTCCAAATTCGTTGTCTATGAGGGGCCGTCTCTAAAATCATTGAACATCCGAAGGCAAGTTCTTGAATGCTCAATTTCTAGATGTCCCCAATTACAAACCGTAACTGGGATTGGAAACAAGTTGTCACTCGATTCTACGGTTCCAAGCGATAAGGACAGGGTGTCAATCAATGGATTTTGGCTAATTGTCCCTGGTTGGTATAAATCGCCAACCAAGCAACTATTGATTGGCTACCTCGATAACCACCTATCTTATTCTGACATCGTAAATTGTAATGACTTAGGGGGCTCTAGGTTCATGTCAAACCCATACAATGGCACATTACATAGTAACCTATTCGAAACGATATGTGGCGAAGAACTTGACTTTGGTATCGAAGTTCCAAGATTGATTGAATTGATTGAGGAAAACCCTGCACTAGGTCTAGCAGCTCTAAAGGAATGGTGTGACGACAATACGTTATCATTTTTTGACCAATACCTTGGCATGAGGGTTGTTGCATCATTGATTTGTAGAGGTTTTGATGTCAGAGACATGATTGAAATCAGAAATCGACTTCTAAGGAAGAACAATGATACTCCAATCATTGAGCAGACTGTTTCAAACAATACGCAACGAATCAACAGATTCAGAGATATTAGAAGAGAGATTGAACTTGATGACTCAATGTGGGTTATTCCGAAAAGTTCTGTTATGCCATTTGATAGAATCGATCTCGAAATTTGGCTACACACCAACCTCAACTCCAGCTATATTGGAATGGATTTCAATACAACCAGAAAGAAAACTCAACTCCAAAGTAAGTATGCAACTTGGCTAAACCACTTCCCTAGTCATAGAGCATACATGCCCACACACAGAAATTGTGTGATTAGCAACCTACTAAATTCAACTTTAGGTGCAACACGCTCTACTGGGAGGGAAGATGTCGTTGAAAAGAAACTGACACTACTAATCGAAGAAATATTTTCCAACGAATCGATAACTTCAGACCCAATCTGCTGTCAATTCTTGATCACTCATTTTGATTTCACATCAATGAAAGATACATCTTTACCTGATAAACTAATCAAACCTATCTTAGCGATGGAGATTGAATCATGGAAGAAATCTGCATATCTTTTCGCAATTATTGAGAAGACCAATTCGGCACAAGCAAGGTTTGCATTGATGGAAGTTGCAGAAGATGTCTCAGTTACAGAATCACGTGCAATAAATGCTGTTTCCTTACTAGGAATGAACGCATTCGATACTGGAAAGGTTCCAAGGCCTGAATGGCCATACATAGATAATTGGATAAAGACATACAAAAACGGAGGAGGAAGATAATATGAAAAACACTAGCATAAGCAAAGCAAAGAGATTACTACAACACCAATTGGACATTCTTTGGGATAACCCTGAGAAGTCTGGAACAGTGCCGCCATTGATGATTTGGGGCCCACCTGGAATTGGAAAATCAACATTCATTCGTGAACTGTGCAAAGAAAATGGAATAGGTTTCATTGATGTTAGACTCGCTCAAAGAGAGCCGGTAGACATTCGAGGTTTACCTGTGCCTAGAGATGACAAATCTGGAATCGATTGGATTGTTTCATCCGAATGGCCAAGGGCAGAGGATGAAGATACTCCTGAAAAAGGCATAATTCTGTTTGATGAAATTACCGCCGCGGATAGTACATTGCAGGTAGCGGCATATGAGTTCATTCTTGACAGAAGATTAGGGCAATTATACGAGGTTCCGAACGGTTGGTACATCGTCGCAGCGGGTAATCGAACTAGCGACGGAGCTGTGGCAAGAACAATGTCCAGCGCTCTTGCGAATCGATTTTGTCATATCGAAGTAGGAGCTAATTCCACTAGCTGGCTGGATTGGGCACTAAACAATGACATTGACCCTAGAGTCATTGGATTCATTCGATACATGCCTCAACGTATATTTTCCATGGAGGGGAATAAAGAGAGAGGTTGGCCAAGCCCGAGAAGTTGGGAGCGAGTATCAATGGAGATTGAAACCGCTGACAAGCACAATCTAGACAAGGATTTACTGCATTTGCTAATTGAAGGATTAGTTGGTGAAGGAGTTGCTGTCGAGTTCATGGGATTCATTGAGTGGACGGAAAAGGGGCCTGACGTGGCAAGAATGCTTGTCAAGGAAATCAAAGTCAAAATCCCAGGAAGAGCTGATCAAAGATTTGCTATGGTTTCAGCGATTGTTCATCACATTAAACAACACGATTCTCCAGAATTATTGGTCGATGGCTTCCTTGATATCGCTGCGGCGTTACCAAATGATTGGTTGCAATTAATTATTCATGACATCAGGAAAATTCCTGACCTACGTGACTTTGCAAATCTTTGCATTGTTCATCCAAGATGGGATGATGAAATAGGTCACAGAATTATTGCTGAAAAGGTAATTTGAGGTGATAATTTGTCTGAAATTAATGAAAATAAAGTGTCTTTTTCTAAACCCACAGCCAAGGACGAGGTTGCTAAGTCTGAAGCACTTGAAGCATGGACAAATGATAGAAGTGATATGTTGATTAATTCACCATTCATTGGTGCGTTGTCAATGTATTTGGAATTGATACCGGTCGTAGATCATAGATGCATGACTGCTTCGACCGATGGACGAAGGATATTCTTCAATCCATATTTTCTGCAAAGTCTTGAATCTGAAGAAGAAAGGATGACAATCTTGGCTCATGAGATATGGCACTGTGGAATGTCGCACTTCAGTAGACAACATGGCCGCATAGAAGACCATGAAATGTGGAACCATGCTATTGACCACGAAGTAAATTCTATACTCGAAGATGACGGGTTCAAAATCCCGAAAAATGCTGTCCTATACCATGCTCACAAAGGAAAATCAGCAGAACAGGTATTCGAACTAATCAAAAGTGGAGAAATAGAAATGCGAGGTCAATGCTTAGATGACCATAGCTTGACTAATCCATCTATGGGAGATGACAAACCAGGTAATGACGGGACAGATGGATGGTCTACAATAGATGTTGATGGAGAAGGGAATATTTCCGCCAAATATGATTCTGATTTCCAGCCGAGAAGAAGTGATGATGTTTGGAAAGAATGGAAAGCAAAAATGATGGCTGCGGCTCAACAATGCCAAGAAAGAGGTCATGACCTAGGTAACTACAAAGGAATACTGGACGAGATTTTCGCATCAAAACTACCTTGGCAAGAGATTCTGCGCCAATTCCTAACACCGATGTTTGATTCTACTAGGAAGTGGCTACCTCCTAACCGTAGACATGTGTACAAGAAGATGTATTTGCCTTCTTTGCGAAAGGAAAAGCAACTAAAAATTGTTATCGCAATTGACACTAGTGGATCTACAACTGGAGATATCGTGAAGACATTTGTAAGTGAAGTATTCTCGATTGTGAACTCATTTGGAGGCTACGAACTCAGATTGGTTCAATGTGATTATTCAATCCAAGAGGATGTAATCTACGACGAAGCGAACCCATTTGACCCTGAGAAGTTCGAACTTCTTGGAGGGGGCGGTACTAATTTCCACCCTGTGTTCAATTTAATTGCAGATGACGACGAAGACCCTGAAGTCTTGCTATTCCTTACTGATGGATATGGTGATGCCCCGAAAAATGAGCCCCCTTATCCTGTAATTTGGGGAATCAATGAGGGTGGAATAAAACCAGCTTCATGGGGCAAAGAAATTGAAATTGACATAGGCAAGAACAAAACTAATGATTCAAAGTATAGAACATGATTTTGTCGGGGTTTGCTTCATTCCATTTATCTCGGTTGGAATCTTTGATTTCCTTTATTTGTTCCAAAAAACCATCAATCTGCGAGTTCATAATTTCTTTATCTGAATCCAACTCTATTATACCAAACCACCACATACGCCTGGGACAGCTTGGGAGTGGGGCTTTGTTTGATTGATTCTTTTTCAATAGAAGTCGGTCCGAACCTTTCTTTTGCCATTCAGTCAATTTAATTAGCCTATATTTTTCCAATTGTGGAAATAAAATATCCTCTATTCTTGCGATGATATCTTCAACTCCTTGCTTAGTTTCTGGTACTAAAATATGTAATTCATCACCGCCCAAAGCCATTGGTCCAAAGTCCAAGTCCTCACCTGCATGATTAGGATACAATGAGTCGAATGCGGATATAAATAATGACAGTAAAACCTCTATTACAGGGGCTAACATCTTCGCTTTTGTGAAGCATCTAATCCAATTGTTGTCTTGCCACAATAAATCTCCAAGTTGTATACAGTCCAGATATACAAACGATTTATTTTCAGATTTACTCTGTGCGCGAATCATTGTTTGCTGAGCATTTCCTCCAATCGAATGAATATCTTGCCACAAAGATTGAATCATCCTAAACCTTCTATTTCCCCTAGATGCGGGTAATTTCAGCGACATCGCCCATCTTGGCGCTTCAACTTTTTCTTCAGCCCATTCAACATTTTGTCGAGTTGGATTTTGCGTCTTATCTTCATCAAACAATTTATACAATGGTCTTCTACTTCCAGAATTATTTATTCTAACAATATAACGTACAATCTCCTTAAAATCACCCTTCCGTTGTGCTGAATATAATTCATCAAGAATTAAATACCAATCTGTTCCATCACTCTTATCATCGAGTTCAATAGCCCCTTGGCAAAAATCCACTAGATAAGTTACAATACATTCTTCTAATATAGATACGAATTTTTCTTTCTCTAGCAAATCAATATTTTCTGAATTGTAAAAGAATAATGCTCTGCCAGGGGTCCTAGACATAAGCCAAAGACTGTCAGTAAATCCGAGTTTTGGATCAGAATATGCGTTATCTATAGCTTTCTCAAAGCATACCGTAATCGCAACACTCCACCCCCATTTTAATTTAGATGGTAGTTTCAAATAATCCGCCACAGCATGTATTTTTGTAAGTGAGATCTGTAAAAGTCGTCCATTGCGACCCGTGTAATTATTCAAAATTTGATGCAATTCATTAGTCTCATAATATGCTTGTTGAGGGGCATCTTTCGGGTCATTTGGCATAATTCTAGCTATCGAACAAAATGAAAGTATTTTATTTGCCAAAAACTTGTGGTCTTCTTTTGCATCATTATTATCTCTAATGTAAACTAAGAATTTCAGAACGAGGTGGATGAAATCTCTCTCTTTTTGATCTCTATCAACTTTAGAAAATAAATTTGTCTTAAAAATACAAGCTTGAATGCAGTCCCCGAGTGATATGTTTTTGCTAGAAACGTTACTCTGGTTGAAAATATTCAATGGAT
>PBNL01000002.1 GCA_002723115.1 Methanobacteriota archaeon
AACTTGCTGACCTAAAATATGAATTGACAGGATCACGTTGCACTAGAGTTTGCTCTATTCTTGCACACAATACAAAATTGTGTCGTGAACACTAATCACCTACCTGGCCTCAAGCTTGCACTTTCCCTGGGGAGGGCGTGGTTTCTCAAGACCGCAATGTGCTTCGGCTTGCATCAGGGTAGATGGCGGCAGTCATTGTTCCGAAGAACTCAGCCGCCAACGCCGTCCCAGACGACGCAAGCATTCCGCCCAACTTCCACCCATATATCAAGGTGACTGTTGAAGGAGGCCGGCAAAACGGAGGACTGCGCCACAAATTATGAGAAAAGTAATCACACAAAAACCATTTCTTTCAAGGCCAAATCAATACTTGGATTTTGAAAATACGACCACTACACAAGTGTCAATTGTAACATATTAATGGGACCCCGTGATACCCCATTGGTTAGTATAAGTACTATCTTAGCCTACTTAATTACATGAATAGGAATCCTGCAACAAGAGTAATTGTGATGATATCTGTTCTATCCTTTGTAATTGCAATGCCATTTGTTACCACTGCTTCTGCATTACTAACCTTCACCACTGGATATTCCAGTCCTCCTGATTATCCTGTCACCTCCAACGTTCAAATCTCGCCAGCTCACCCGGTGGTTGGCGATGAAATCAGTTGCAGTTACGATTTTTATGACCAAAGTGGAGATGCAGACCACTCTACAATATCCTGGCAATTAATCAACACCACTGGGGGTTACTTCATCGCAAATGGTTCTTCGATTGATACATCAAATTTCGACGCAAATAGCGTAATTGAATGCTATGTTGTTGCTTTTGACGGTACAAATTACGGCAATACTGATCGCACACAAATAATGCTAGGTGAAAATATCAGCAGAAGCGTGCCAGACATGGTCCCTTCCATTGTATACATGAGAGACAACCAATCTGCAATGACAGACCTAACCTATGAAGGGGAAATAATTGAAATGGCTCACAAGGAGCATTTCGAATGGAATATTTCTCTAATGCGCCTAAATCTAAACCAAGATTTCAGAATCATCTCATACCTAAGTAACGATACTACAGGAATTATTAGCCTAACAAGCCACTATATCACAGCAAGTAGCCATAATATGACTATCTCATTAGGTAAGTTAAGTTTCGAATACGGTAATGCTTGTTATGTTGCAACTATCATGATTCAGCAGCTTCAAAGATCTTCGATTTACACGGATTCATTCAATTTCGTGATAGATGCTGGAGGTAACGATTGCGAGCCATATGAACAGCAGGGCAAGTACAATCCTGATTGTGTTACATGTCCGAAGGCAAAGTGGGCTTATATCTATACTACAAACACAATGAAGCAAAACGTTGAGGTCAAAACTACTGGACTTTATCCTGGCAAGGGGTATACTCTAGATGTTGTTCTGATCAATGAAACAACGCCATCAATTGTGTTTTCAGAAAGCCATGAGTGGAATGCAACCCATGGTGCAAAGGTCTTCGTTAATTACGGGAATGAACTAGCGGTTGGTGATTACTGTGTAATTGCTACACTATACGAAGATGGGGAATGGATTAACACTGTAAGGACGTGCCAGACAATCGAGGAACCTGAGCCACCTCGAATTCAATATACAGCGATTAGGTACAACGATTACCACATGGTTCACTATGTAGACACATACGTTGTCAACATGGTATTTGGAAACAACTACACACTAGATGTGCAACTTGTCAATGATACAACTGACCATGTTATGATTTCAGAAAATGACACCATCAATGCCAGTTTCCTAAACTGGGGATATAATACACAATCTATTGGTCTAGAAGTTGGACACTACTGTGCAATTGCTAAGTTATACGAAGATGGAGTTTTTATTGATGAACAAACTCGATGCCAATACGTTGTTGAGAGAAATGCTACAATTGTTTCAAACCAAATCGGGTACAATGATTATTACATGAATTACAACACATATTCCAAAGTGAGTTACCTAAAACCTGGAGTTGACTACAGAGTGACAATGACAGTATCTAACACAGCTACTGGTAACAACATCATCGCTGAAGACCACGAATGGACTGCAACTTATGGTGCAAAGGCCTTCAGAATTCATGGGCTGAGCCTACCGATTGGTGAATTCTGTCTAACCACTGTGCTTTACGAGAATGGCACAGAGGTTTCTCGTCGTGTGAATTGTATATCTGTGATTTGTCAATACGATACAAACAGCATGGATGTTGGAATTGAAGCCCCAGCAGATTCCGAAGACGAATCATCTACTATTGAGAACGTGTTCGAAGCGATTATCGATGCTGTTTCTGAGATGATCACTGAGATATTCGCAGAGATTCGAACTGAAGATTCAGAGACCGAGCAAGGCAACCCAAGTAGTGATATAACCGACGAATCAAACGATTGATTCAGCCTTCCATTACCGTTGCACTGCAACAATTAGGTGTATCACTCAGCGCCGAAGAACTGCCTTAGCATTGGGTGCATTTCCATTGCCTGTTCCTTCTGAATCTGCTCATATGTACGCAGGATAATACCTACAGCAAGTAGCAAACCTGTACCCGTTGCGTTACCAACAGTACCCAGTAAGTCTGCACCTGCAGCGAGTAAACCTACGAATGCACCAGAGAAGTATGTCACTGGCGGTATGTATCTCTCAAGAATGCGCTCAAGAACTAAAGGATTCTTACGGAAACCAGGAATCTGCATTCCTGTGCGCTCAATCTGTTTTGCCACATCCTTCGAACCCATATTCGTAGTATCAATCCAGAACTTAGCGAAGACCATCGAACCAACCGTCATCAGCGTGACGTAGAAAATTACGTGGCCTCCAATTTGCCATAGGCTGTGGCCATAGATGTCGCCTTGCTGATTCAGTAAAGGAATCAGCCAATCATTCACACCGTTAACCATCGATGAATACCAAGCGAATCCGCCGCTTGGCGTCGAGGAACCTGGCTCATAGGTACCGATATACTCGGACATACTACCCCATCCTTCCTTTCCAAGAATCGGCGTCTTCTGCAACGTTGGGTGGTTCCAGAACAGCAGAGTGAACATGTTGATGTTAGCTAGCAATGCTGCCATCAAAATGACCGGAATGTTGGATGCGTAGACCAAACGGATTGGATACTTACCACGGTGACCACGAACCTTTCCGTGAGTCAATGGCAACTCTAACTTGCTTGATTCAGCATATGCTACAACCAAGAACACAACAACTGATGAGAATAGAGCAGCAACTGGGTTCACGTGCGTAAGCAATATCGTTTCGAATCCGTTTTGAGATATCATTTCGGCATTCGTCGCCTCCCTGAACATATAGAATATCATCGGTAACGTTCCGGAAGGTGGGTTCTGCAGACTGTAACCAACACCAGAGGTTGCTGGCATTGGTGATAGCGTACCAACGAATGTTGATTGTGCAACACCAGCAGCGATGAATAGAGAGATACCAGATCCAATACCCCACTTGCTGACCAATTCATCAAGAAGGAACACTAGGTACGAACCGGCGAATAACTGAGCAACGATAACGAAGTTAGCCCAACCCATTCCGTAGTTGGTGATCAAAGCCTCTGTTGGGTCCAAGAAACCGTAAGTCTGTGGAATAGATTCGATAGGAATCATCAGAAGAACCAGAAGTTTCTGAACACCTTGGTACATTGCCTTGTCTTCTGAATCTTGTAAGTCCAAGCGGATGATCTTGGCACCAGCAAACAGCTGCATGATAATCGAACCGGTAACGATTGGTCCAATACCCAAGTGCATGATTGTACCAGATGCACCAGCCATGATTGAACGGAAACCACTGAACAAGTCAAGTGCTTGTCCAGATAGACCCCAAATCATTACGTTAGTCATTGCGAAGTAGATGATTAGAACTAGGGTTGTAGTCCACAACTTCTCGTTGAATCTTACGTGACGCTCAGGCTTTGTGATTGTAGGGTAAGTATCTACGAATCGATGTAGAGCGTACAATCTGCTGTTCTTGTCGCCACTGTACATGAAACATACAAGTGCTGCAGATGCACCAAATCCAAGCAGAATGACACCAACTAACAGGTATCCAACTAGGTCCTGATGTGTCCCGCCGTACATCGAATTTGGTCTACAGTACCAAACAGCAATTCCAAGGAAAGTAAGCCATGTCAGCATCTTTCCGAAACGACCTATAATTGGTACTTCTTTGAGTCCCTCTGGAAGGTCTCTGGTGAAACACCAGATCATGAATGCCACGTATGCGACACCAAATCCGAATCCGAATAGTGCTCCATCAATTGCGTTCTGGCTAGCGTTTCCAGAACCAAATAGGGCAGTTTCGAATGCATCATATTGCCAGTATCCCAACATTCCAAAGTACAGAAGACCGGTTAGTCCAACTGCCCAAGGGATTGATTGCTTGCCCATGTTACATTCCTCCAATTGTTATTGTATTAAAGAAGTCTAATGAAAACCAATCAGGGCCTTCATTCCCACTCCTCTTCGTCTTCATCGCCCTCGATTGAACCGCCTGCTGCGGAGATTTTCTCTGCCGCCTTTGCAGACCATTCTTCAACGGTTACTGTTAGTGCTGTGCTAATTCTGCCAGATCCGAGAAGTTTGTCGATTCCCATCTCTGTTAGGTCGATTGAATCTTTACCTTCTGCCATTCTTTCTAGGTCACCAACATTGCAGGTAACGTAGACTGTTCTTAGGCTTGGGTCACGGTTGAATCCGTGCATACCCCAATGGCCGGGCATGTACTTGATACGGGTCATTACACGGTGCTTGTTCATACCAGCTCTACCGCGTCCTCCACGCTTACCTGCACCACGTCCAGCCTTGTGGCCTCTTCCGTGTGTGCGGCAACGTCCTCGATGCTTGTTTGCTTTGCTCATCAAAATCACCTCAAATCATTCTTTCGACCAATGCCGAAATGTCCTCTCCACGAGGTCCTAGAGCGCCACCAACTACGTAGGTGCGCTTGAGTCCACCCCAGCCCTTTGGGCCACGTGGTGGATGTAGTCTGAATACTCTCTTCATCTCAGGCATGTCCTTGACGGTTGCATCTCCAGATGCGATTGCCGCTGCAAATTCCTTGATTGAAGAGTAGTCTGTTGCTTCCTTTACGTCTGCATCAGTAATTGGTTTGTCACCAACTAGGCGTCCACGCTCTGAAATCATCCTCTCGATGAGTTCTGCGTTTGCATCTCCCCAGGTAATGTAATCCTTAGCCTTCTGAAGCATACCCTTGTATTGCGGGTTTTCAGGAATGATAACTGCGTGGTTAACACGAGTTAGGTTCAACATACCCATTGTTTCTCTAATAGAGCGCTCGACCTTTACGTCTGAACGTGCTCTTACAACAATCCAACTCATTCTAACAGCCTCCCTTTGTGAATGAACAACTCAGCTCTCTGCGAATCGCTGACACGTGTTCTGTTAATTGCTGCTAGTGCGTTGAATGTTGCCGCAGCATAGTTGATTGTAGTACGAGTCTGTCCCTTTGTTCTGGACAATACGTCGCTAACACCTGCTAGGGTTAGAACACGCTTACCGGTTTCTCCGATAACCAATCCCTTACCCGCTGGCGCTGGCATTAGTGTGACTCGAGTTGATCCAGCTTGTCCTTGTACCTTGAACGGTACGGAAGTTCCTGGTCCTACGCTTGATTCCCATGAACCGTTTCCACGCTGGATTTGGATGATGTTTAGTTTTGCAGCGGTTAGAGCCTTTTGGATTGCCTGAGCAACTTCCTTACCCTTTGCCATTGCTAATCCGACATATCCGTCCTTGTTTCCAACACAAGCCATAACGTTGAATCTTACACGTCGACCGGAGTCAGTCATTCTCTGAACCATGTTGACCTTGAGGACTTCATCTTCCAGGTTTGGAATTAGTGCGTCCACGATTTCGACTTCACGGATTGGAAGTCCTGAAGCGAGAGCTTGCTCGTAGGTTACGATTCTTCCTGCCATGACTTCTCGTCCTAGTCTTGTCTTTGGAGTCCATGTTCGCAGAGCGGAGATCGCTTCGTCCGCTGCTGTGCGGCGGCGACGGCGTCCACCTTGCTCTTCGTTTTCCTCTTGTGCAGCAAAAGCCTGAACCAGACCTGGTGCCATTTGAGTTATCTCTTCATCACTCATTTCAGAACGCCTCCTCAATCTTTGTCTTGGTCGCTTCCACTACGGAAGCATAGGAATCATCGATGTGCGCACCGTTTAGGCGGTCTTCATCAGGTAGAGCGGAATCTCCGTGAGGAATTTCCAATCCTGCGTCAACCATTCCCTTTAGTGCAGCGAACACACGGTTTCCAGTTGTGCTAGCAGCCAGCCCGATATCCAATACTGCCTCGTCATGGCCTGCAGCTAGTGCAGCCTTTCCAAGAGCGTACCCGGTTAGGTAGGATGCTGGAATGTTCTTTCGAGAGTTGGACTCTGGCCAACCGTAGCGAGATACTAGGTCATCTCCGGTTACAGAGACTTCGACCTTGTCACCATCTGCCTTCCAAGAGACTACTTGGCAAACAGTTCTGGTGTTTGAGATTCTAACTACTGCGCGAGAGTTTCCACTCTTTAGCAACTTCAGACGGCGGCGGTAATCTGTTTCACCGCTGCGGCGTCGACGGTATTGGTTACGTTGTCTTGGTCCACTTGCCATCATTGTTCACCTCCGATTTTGATTCCTTCGACACTCATCTGAGCTTTCATGTGGGAAATCGAACGGTAAGAGCCACCCTTCGCCTTCAGGTAGTAGTGGCGATATTGGGAGCGCTCTAGAGTTCCATCTTCACGCATTTCCTTCAATGTTCTGCGTTGTGCACGGATGGTTGCCATCCACTGCTGTTTGCGAGGATTGCGAGCGTTTGCAGTACCGGACCTCTTTCCTTGACCTTTCCTGCGTCCCTTCTTCTTCTGGTTTTGGCGCTTTAGAGCACGAACTCTGGAAGTTCCTTGAACTGCCTTTGCCTTGATCCATCCATTTTCGATAGCCTCACGGATATCTTCTTTCTGGACAGACTGTGCAACCTGGTCAAGGTAAGATGGGTTAATCCAAACTCTGTGAACACCACACTTCAATAGTTGTGCAGCCATTTTCTTTTGGTTAGTAATCTGCATCAGCGTTCCCTCCTGCGGTTTAGTACTCTGATTCCCAATTCATCAGCACGAGCGTGGATATTCTCTCTCTTGCGTCCGCCAACTGTAGCACCAATTCTTGCTGCTTGGGTTTCTGCGTCGATTTGGTCCAAGTCGCGTGTGTTGTGAACCATAACTTCCTCGAATCCTGACGGGTGTAGACCGCTTGCTGCGCTTACTTTACCGTGTCCAATTCGAACAAGGGAACCTCTGTACTTGAAATTGCGGCGTTGCTTGTTGTCCATACCGTGTGGCTTTCTCCAGCCAGAGCGGGATAGACGCTTGTAGCGGAACCACTCTGTTCTGCGGAATGAAGGTGTTGCCTTCTTCTGAGCAGCACGTAGTGCTAGAGCAGCCTTGAGTTCTTCAGAGAGAACTGGCTTTTGGCGAGCGATGTGTTCTTCGTCGTACTCGTCATCGTCCCAGTCATCTTCATCTTCGTAATCGGAATCGAAATCATCGTCTGCCTCTTCTTCAGCAGCGGATTCTTCCTCGACCGGTGCAGGTTCATCTGCACCTTCTTGCAAGCGTGCAATTAGGTCAGCCTTCTTTCCGGAGACTGGAAGTCCTGCTTCCTTTAGTAACTCCTTGAGTTGTGCAACTGTCATATCTTCGTAATCACTCATCTCAATTCCTCCTTCATGCCTTCTCAATCAGGTATATTCCATCCTGGAATACACGGCGGTCACGCTTCTTTACAGTGGTTGAGCGCTCGATGTTAGCAGCGGTTTGTCCGACTGCTTCCTTATCGATTCCAGAGACGACGATTTCTGTCTTGTTCTGTACTTTCACATCAACACCTGCTAGGATGTTTGCGGATCTTGGTACTCTTTCTCCAAAGTAGTTGTTCACTATCAATTGGTTTCCTTGTACCGCTAGTGTCATTGGGAAGTGAGAGTACAGTGCTTTCAAAGTATAAGTGAAACCATCTGTTACTCCCTTTACCATGTTGTTTAGGTGTGCATTCCATGTTCCTGCAAGAGCTCTTTCCTTGCGGCGTGGAACATCAATTCGAACGATTAGAGCGCCGCCTTCTTGGAAAATGTCGTGCCTTGCACTTACAAAGTCTCGAGAAACGCTGCCCTTAGGCCCTGTGATGGTGACAGTGTCACCATCAATCGATGCGGAAACTCCCTCAGGGATTTCCACAGTATGTTCAATTCGATCTAACTTTACCATTTTCTCACCTCAGTAAACATATGCTAGGAGTTTACCACCAATGCGGTTCTCCTTTGCTTCTTTGTGGTGCATTACACCACTGTTTGTAGTCAAAATCAGAAGCCCGAAATCTTGTGCAGGAAGGTAACGTCCTTCCCACTTGTCGAACTCCTGGCGGCGAACTGAGTGGCGTGGCTTAACTACGCCACACTGGTTAATTGCGCCGCGTAGTTGAACGATGTACTTGCCTCCTCGTCCGTCGTCGTTCTTCTCAATCTCTCCGACGTAGCCGGAAGTTTGCATAATTTCTAGTACTGAACCAAGTAGCTTAGATGCTGGAGCCAAATCTACGTTGTACTTTCCAGCCTGCTCAGCGTTGAATATCTTGGTTAGTGCGTCATTAAGGGGGTCGAACTGCATTCATAATCACCTCAATTCATTTTCTTAAATCCTATTTCAGGAGCTACATCGCGGAAGCACTGCCTGCACAGTCTAAGCCCGTGACGGCGAATCATTCCTCGGCGGCGACCACACCTGCGGCATCCGTTTGTTCTTCCAATTTGTTCTCCATGGTCTCGTGCCATTTTCACTCCTCCAAGATTTTGACACCATAGTTCTCAGCAAACCATGCTCTGGCGTCATCAGCATTGGTTCGGTGGCTTTGGGAAACCTTTGCACTTCGGCGTCGGCGTCTGCTGACACGGTGCCCAGGTCTCTCTAATACGACGTTGATATCCATTCCAAAAATTCCGATATCTGGATCGTACTTTTGTTCAGGGAAGTCTGTGTAATCTGGAATTCCGAAAGACAAGTTTCCTGACTTGTCGAAGTTCCATGATGGAATTGTGTTTTCCCTTACCCAGAAAGCATCGGTCAAGAATTTCTTGATTGAGTCTGAGTCTCTAATTGTTGCCTTGCATCCGATTGGGAATCCAACACGAACTTTCAGGTCGCGATTTTGCTGCTTACCTAGAGTTCTAACCGGTGAAACACCTGTTACCAATTCTAGTACCTTCTCAGCGTTGGATAGGCGGTCTCCACCTTCTCCTACACCGATGTTTACTACAACCTTGGAAATCCTTGGCACAGACATTGGGTTTACTGACTCGCTCACTGGCTCACCTCCACACCTGGTAGAGCGCAGTCGCCAACGGTGAATACGTTGTCAGTAATTGTACCGAATCCATCGAATTCAACTTCGTTTGGCATGCTTGAGCGCTTAACGATGTAGTTTGTTACATCCGCCAACTTACCGACGTGTACACCACCGATTAGCATGCAGCGTGTGCCTTCACCGAACTTGATGTGTTCTAGAACTTCTTGCTCTGGTAGTGAAATCTTCAATGAGTCACCAGTCTTGTGTTCAGATGCATCGTCGACGACGATATTTCTTCCGTCATGTAGGTGGACCTGTGTCTTTCCACCCTTGATGGTTGACTTGCCTTCAATTCTGCATACCTTCCAAGAAGCTTCTTCAGGAGGAATTGGGCGGTATCTTAGGCGACCGTTTGTATCTAGGACACAGCGGTAGTTTTCCTCACCTAGTGTTAGAACATCCATGATTCCAACTCCTCTTCGAGTATCCTTTACAACACGGCCATCGACCTTTGCTAGACCGTTGTGTAGAATCTTCCTGACTTCTCGAGTTGATCTTGCTAGACCGATTACGTCTCTGATTACAATGTTCAAAGGCATGCATCTCTCAAGACTGTGAGCACCTGCACGAGGGCGGGTGACCCAAATTGTAGTCTTTCGAGGAAGAGGCCAGCTTCGTGGTATGGCCAAACGCTTCAAGTGACTGCTACTTCCCATTCTTTTCAACTCCTATCTGCGGTCAGGTTTTGCATTCGCAACTTGTCCGTCTCGTCCAACTTTGTGACGACGACGTTGGAGGCATGGACCGGAACAGCCTCTTCTCTGTTGTCTGACTTGGTCGCTGTTGCACCCTCGATTGAGAGGCGACCTGTGTTTGAATCTACACTTAGGACCTTACCAGAGAGTGGGTCAGCATTGCGCTTTCCTCCAACTCTCTTTCCACCGTGTGCGAAGTCGCCACGTACAACACGTACGGTGTCTCCGACACGGATAGTGACTGAACGAAGACCTGCTAGACGCTCGTCTGGCTTGTCTAGTTGCAAGCGTGCTCGTACTCTCTTACGCTTTACGTGAAGTGGCGCATTGGCTTGTGCCTTGCGCTGCTTTCCTGGTTTGCTACTCTTTGCCATCCCATTCACCTCATACAATTTGCTTTGCAGTTGCTGCAATACGAGGCCAGCGTTCTGCTGCCTCACGTGAAACAGGTCCTTTGATATCTGAACCTTGGACATCGCCCTTTTCGTTAGTAATTACACAAGCGTTGTCTTCGAATTGAACCCATGTTCCGTCTACTCGACGGAATGGACGGCGCTGGCGGATTACAACAGCGTTGTACATCTGACGGCGAGTTTCTGGAGTACCACGCTTGACTGAGACCTTGATTAAGTCACCAACACCTGCGGAAGGATATCTGCGCATGGTTCCACCTAACTTGCGGACATTGATCAACTGAGCAATCTTTGCTCCAGTGTTGTCAGCAACCTGAAGTCTTGCCATTGTTGGCAGACCACGGGTTTGCTTACCTGCAATTCCACGCATCAAGCTTCACCTCCATTGTTCTCGATAACACAGAATGAAACTGTCTTGGAAAGCGGACGGCATTCCATAATCTTCACTCGGTCACCTACTTCTACTCCACCGATACAGTTTGGTAGATGAGCAGATAGAGCGCTTGTGCGCTTTTCGTATCTCTCGTACTTCTGCATGTAACGAACATTGTCACGTTCGACAACAATTGTTCCTTGCATTCCTACATTTGCAACCGTTCCTTCTAGAACCTGGCCGCGAAGGCGCAGGGACCCATAGAACGGGCAGTTCTCATCTCCATCCCACTCACCGGTAGGGGGCTTCACATCAACTCCGATGTCACGCATCGTAATCACTCACTCCTTTTGTTACGGTATATTCTATCTTCAGGACGCTGCCGTACCAACGTCCCGTCGATGGCAACATCGCTGTCGCCGATTTTGAATTCAATAGAATTCTTGCCGAAGATGACCTCACGACCTTCTTCGAGCATGGTGATGGTTTCTCTTGTCTCGTCTACGACTAGACCATTTCGACCAACAAAGGTCGAATCTGGAGAAGATGTAACTGTCATGTTACGTCCAATCCAAGATTGATTCAAAGGTGCGCTAACCATCTTATCGCACCTCCACATTGAATCCGTTGTTCTGAAGCACCGCTGCAGCCTTCTTCTTGTGATCTCCTTGAAGTTCGATTACGCGGCCCTTCACCGTTCCACCAGCTGCACATCTGTTCTTCAGAAGTTTAGCAAGTTGGTTGATGTCGATTGCAGAATCATCAATTCCTTCGACCTTGGTCACAATCTTGCCATAGCGGCGACGGTCGGTGCTGATTGTGGCCTTTTGCTGCTCCTTAGCGATCTCCTGACAGATGCATAATTCATCTGGGAGTCCACATACGTTGCAGATTGCAGCCATTCTCATTCACCTCCTTTTATTCTAATTTGATTTGTATCACTGGGATGCCATTTTGGTCTTAATTCGTGCAATTGAGCGGCGTGTTGCCTTGAATGCGCCCATGTTTGATGGTGTACCACCAAGTGATTGTTCAGCACGAAGTTGCAAGAGTTCTTCTTGCAGTTCTTCTAGTCTGTCAGCGAGCGCTTCTGCACTCATTGATGCGATTTCTCTGTTTGAAACGTGGGTCATTCTGATGCCTCCTCGTTTCCGGATTCTTCGCCAGCTTCTTCTGCATTCATGCGAAGTTGCTCTTCAGAATAGATTGAAATTTCGTGCGGTAGTTTTGTTCCCTTGCGCATGATTGCTACTGTTACTCCGATTGTACCTAGTTTCTTGATACAGACTGAGTATCCGACATCCATGTGCTGTAGTGCGGTTTCTCCACAGTACTTGACGTGTCCACGAATGAACTTCTGAGTTCTGTTTCTGCTACCTGTCAATTTTCCTGCAAGTGTGATGATAACACCACGTGCTCCTGCTTCCATGATGTTCAGAGCAGCGGAGTGTCCAGCACGGCGGTAGTACCAGCCACGCTCCATAGCGCTTGCAATCTTTTCAGCCATAACCTGCGCATTCAATGCTGGGTTCTCGACTTCATCGACCTTTAGTTTTGGATTTTCGATACCGAATCTCTCATCCAACTGCTTTTGCAAGTCGTTGATGATCTTACCCTTTCGTCCGATGACCATACCTGGGCGTTCTGCCTTGACTACAACCTCAGTTCCAGCTGGTGTACGGCGGATATCCAATCCACCAAATCCTGCTTTCTTTGTGTTGTTCATCAAGAACTCCTTGACCAGATGGCGCTCGACGTTACGGTCGATAATGCGTCTTAGTGTACTCTTATTGTCGCTCATGATATTCACCTCAGAAGTCGTCCTCCAACTCGTCTTCGACTCCGCTGAAGTCTTCTAGGAATAATTCGAGATTTACTCGGTAGTGGTTCTTAGGAGATGCACGTCCACGAGCACGTGGAGTCCATCCTCTCTTGATTGTACCACGGTGCGCTGCACAGTGGGTGATTACCATCTCTTCAGGATCGATGTCTTCGTACTGATGTCTTGCATTTTCCATGCAACTCTCAAGTAACTTGATCATGATTCTGCTAGCCTTTACAGGATAGCGACCTGGTCCAACTCCGCCCTTGCGGTGACCGACCATAGATGGTCCTGAGCGCTTGCGCTTCTTGTTTCCAGAACCAAGTCTGAATGGAACTGCAGTAGCCTTCTTTCTGATGTCAGGCCTGTCGCTGTCAATCTTCAGTACGTTGTTTAGGAAAGTGATTGCTTCTCCTGCAGTTTGGTGCTTGATTGCACGTGCGATTTCGAAGCAGTGCTTTACGTGAACATCTGCTTCTTTAACACGAGCTGTGGCAAGGCGGCTGCCTTGTAGCAACTGGGTGTAACCCTTCTGTGGTAGTTCCTTGCGCTTTGAGCGGCGGTCCATTTCTGATTTCTTCCAACCCATTATACTCACCTCACTTCAATGCTACGTGTGACGAAGAGCGGGTCGCACCGACACCAGGTCCAGAGTGTGTGACACTCTTACGGGTCAATGCGAACTCTCCTAGATAGTGACCTATCATCTCTGGCTTAACATCGATTTCAACGAAGTTTTGTCCGTTGTGAACTGCGATTCTCTTGCCTACAAATTCCGGTAGAATTGGAACGTCACGGCGGTGTGTACGGATGGTACGTCCAGTAGAACGGCGTACACGGTCGATGAAGTGCTCGTTTTCTGGAGATAGTCCACGGCGGATAGATCTCCTTGCACGGCTGCTTAGTAGAGTTACTACAGATGGGGCACTTGGGTCATCCTCAGGTGGCCAAATTGGCATAGCCTTGAGTTCTTCGACCTCGTATCCTCTGTAAGTGAATTCTTTCTTCTTACGACCTGTTACTGTTGTGCGCTTCTTACGAGCCTTTCTTCTGCTCGCCTTTGGGGTCATGAATGACTTCTTCTTCTTCGCCATATTATCTCACCTCAAACCTTCTTGCCGCGGCCTCGTCCTGTGCGGCTTGGTGCTATGTTACCCACCTTAGCACCTGGTGGGGTGCCACGAGCAACAGAGCTTGGACCGTGAACAGCTTGGTGGTTACCTCCACCATGCGGGTGGTCAACTGGGTTCATTGCAACACCACTTACGTGAGGATACAACTTACCACGTGCCTTAGCCTTGTAGTGAGCTGCACCCGCTGTGCGAAGTGGCATCTCTCCACGACCGTGACCTGCTAGTACTCCGATTGTTGCACGGCAGTTACCTGCCATGTCCTTGGAGACACCTGATGGAAGTCTAACTCTTACCTTGCCACCATCAAGATGTGCTTCGATGGTTGCTGAGTTACCTGCAGTTCTTGCAATCTTTCCACCATCGCCTGGGCGTAGTTCTAGATTGTTTACTGCTGTTCCTTCTGGAATGTTCCTGATGGAAGTAATGTTACCAGGTCTCAAAGCAACGTTGTCACCGATAGCGACTGTTGAACCGATTGAGATACCTTCTGTTGCAACGACTAGATTTGTCTGACCGTCTGGTAGTTTTACACGTGCTAGAGGAGCAGTGTGTACAGGACTGTGAACCAGTTCTGTAACTTCAGCAACTACATCCTTTGCACGCGGCATTGTGTTTGAACCGGGGAATCTGTGGCTTGCCACGCGGTAACGTGGTGAGCTTCCTTTACGCTGTGAACGTGTTCTCTTACCCATAATATCACCTCATCAGAATGCGCCAAGACGCATTGCAGCCTCATCTGCAAAGTAGCCTTCAGCGAGTTTGACACTCGCTAGCTTTCCGTTCTTGGTATTGCGGACGTTGACCTTGTCAACTTCAGCATCGAATAATTTCTCAACCGCTTCAGCGATTTCAGACTTGGTTGCACTTCGGCGAACGATGAATTCCAAGCGGTTTCCGGAAGTTCTTGCCTCCATTGCCTTCTCAGTAATCCAAGGTAGCATAATTACGTCATACGGATTTACCATTCATCACACCTCCTCAATTCAGTGCCTCCACTGCTGCCTTTGTGAAGACAGTTAAACGACCTAGGTCTCCACCAGGAGCAAGATGCTCTGCAGATAGGTCCTTAGCGGCGACAACGTCGACGCCTGGAAGATTTCTTGCAGCCTTTGCTAGGCCATCCTTGTTTGCAACAACCAAAAGAACGCTCTTTGGAGTCTTGTGGACTCTTCCACGCATGGTTGCCTTTCCTGCTCTGATCTTGCGACCGTCACGAGCACGACGTAGGTCATCTCCTAGACCTAGAGCCTCGAAGATTGCGTTAACCTTGCGAGTTCCACCGTTTAGGTTGAATGCTTCAATGTCAATTTTCTCTCCGTTTTCGGAGTAGTCCCCTAGTACTATAGGTAGTGAAGAGATTTCTTCAGCGAAGCGGTGTCCACGGCCAGAAACCATCTCGATGTTTGTTGTTGCTGCTAGAGCAGAGTTGCGAGCAAGTCTGCGCTCATTGCGGTTCAACTTGCGAGACCAGTCTTTCTCGACTTTTGGTCCGTGAGCTCTGCGTCCACCTAGTGTGTGTGGGTTTTGTGCACCACGGCGTTGTCCAGTTCTTCTCATGATTCTGGATACACCACGACCCTTGCCCCACCATTCTACGGAGTGCTTCATACCGCTCATTGGCTTGCGCTTTCCAACGTGTGGGTTGGAACCGTATGCCTGGCGTCTGTTTGCACGAGCGCTAGCGACGGCAAGTTTGACTAGATCTGTTCTGATTTCTGCGCTGAATGAATCTGGCAGAGAAACCTTCTTGCCCAGTTCTACACCGATTTCGTAGACTTCCTGTAGACGTCCAGCGTCTAGTTCGTCTTGCTCGATGTTGTTGACGATGTTGTGTACTGCTACCTTCATCTTCAGACCCCCTGCTTGCTAGATGTACTAACGTAGGTTATTTCGTAAGGGTGCTCAACCTTGTCGGAGCCACGTGTAGCATCACGGAATCTGACTAGGCGCTTTGCAGGACCTGGTAGGCTTCCCTTTACCAGGACATAATCTGAGTTGACCTCTCCATAGTGTAGGAAACCACCAGATGGTGTGATTGCCTTGTCTTCAGCGGAAGCGATTGACAGAATTCTCTTGTTGTATTCTGTGCGCTGGTGGTATCCAGTTTGACCACCTTGTCTGATGGTCTTACGGACATATCCAGTACCGAAGTCACCCATGTTACCGTGCTGACGGCGCTTCTTGGAGTTCTTGTGGGACTGAAGTTTACCTCCGAATCTTCGGATAACACCTTGCCATCCATATCCCTTGGTAACACCAATTGCATCGACGAAGACACCTTCGTTGAATACGTCATTGATTGAGATCTCTTGGCCCATGTTTTCCTTTGCCCACTCTAACTTAGCTGCCGAATCGCCACCGACAAGTCCCAATTCCATGACTTCAGGAGTCTTGGATGGAGTTCCTGTGATTGAATGTGGTTGAGTTGCTGCTATGATTCTAACTTCTACCAAGTCTGCATCTCCTAGAGCATTTAGGTGCTTTTCGGAGTCGTGAACTTTCATTGCATTGTTGTGCATTCTGCGGAATAATTGCGGGAATGCTTCTGAAATTTGTTCTGCATTAACCCAAGCTTCACCTGCAGCCTGCTTGCCGTATGGTGTCATCTTGTATCCACGAACACCGAGAACTCTCATCTTTGGTACTTCAACGACTGTAACAGGAACTCTAATTTCCTGTCCAGCGCTGGTGGATCTTGGGTTTAGATCACGGGCCATGACGTGGGTCATACCTGCTTTCCAGCCGGCGAATCCTTGTACACGCACCTCGCTCGCATCGGTTTCTGGCCACGACTTGACGTGTCCGAAGTGGCGTGCGGACCGCTTGCGCGGGCTAAACGCCATACTACCACGTCTTGGGTGACTTCTCTTTGCCATATTTTCGGCCTCCTATGTTTCAATACTCCGCATTGGCCCCCCGATAAAGGGGCATACAGAGGCTGTCAAGGCTAGGGAGTTGCCGTGACACCGGCTTCCAGTCCACGATTGGGACCGGGAGTTATGGGATGCTGTACATTGCCCACAGTGTCTGGCCACTCGCCTTTCGAGCAGTCTGCCGACTTACCTCCCATATATGAGTGGTTCGGTTATGAACGGTGTATAGGACGCCTAGGCTGTTATGACAATTGACGGTCTTCAAGACTTTTGGTTTGTGAGTGAAAGTTAGAGCTTGTCTGATGCAAATCCTCTTGACCCCCCGCCTCACAATTCACTGATATGAAGCCCGTCTTATCACACCCTCGTCTTCGAGAAGGTGTTGAGGCGAGGGCATACCAGTTGCTAGCAGCAAAGCAAGCAATATCAGGTTCAACATTATTGGTTATGCCTACCGGTTTAGGGAAAACCGCTGTTCAGTGGATGGCTATGGCTAGTTTCCTTGAAGGGAAAGGCAAGATCGTTCTAGTTGCTCCAACCACTGGATTGGTTGCTCAACAGGCTAGAATGGCCAAGGAATTCATAGAAATCGATGAAGGGAAAATTGTCACCCTAACAGGAAGCGATAGACCTGTCAAGAGAGAAAAAATATGGAAAGATGCGAAGATTGTAATGGCAACCCCTCACGTGATTCGTAATGATGCTAGAAATGGGAGGATTTTGCTATCGGACATTGATCTGCTTATCGTAGACGAAGCACATCATGCCACTGGTTCTGATTCAATGGCACAGTTAGGAGATTTGTATCTAGAAGCTTCGTCTAATGCAATGATTTTGGCAGCCACTGCTTCACCTGGAGTAAAAGCTGGCAAAGTTCTAGAAATAATTCAGCGATTAGGAATTGAAAGGTTACACGTAACGAAAAGGGAGGACGATTTAGTTCAGCCATACATTACCGCTATGGATGTCAAAAAGCATCATCTGAACCTACCCAGTGAATTGACCGAGATAATTCACCCATTGCGAATACTTGAGGCTGAAGAATCTGAATTTTTGATTCGTTCTGGCTTCTTGATCCGCTCCGGAAGGATAACTACTGCTGCTATTGAAGAAGCCCATCGTAGGGCAAGTGCAGCGATAGGAAGAGGAGATGCAAGAGGATATGACGCCGCAAAGAGAATCGGGGACATGAGAAGATTGCACAGGCTTCTAGATTTACTCGAAACCCAAGGACTAAGATGCGCAATAAACTATCTTGAAAGGGCAAGGAATGATAGAGACCGCAAAACCAAGAGATTCCTTTCTCTTGCCCCTGTTGCAGATTTGTATCTTAATCACAAAGATAGCAGTGAGTTGCACCCAAAACCTTCACTTGTAACACAATTGGTAAATGATGGCCTAAAAGATGACGGGAAAGTAATCGTGTTTACAGAGTACAGAGATACTGTTGACAACGTGATTAGCATTCTTGAAACAAATGATTCGATTAGAGCTGGAAGATTTGTGGGCCAAGCAAGCAAAGGTAGTCAAATTGGAATGAAACAAAAGGAGCAAATCGAACAATTAGAGCGCTTTAGAAATGGCGAACTAAATGTCTTGGTCGCTACGAGTGTCGGCGAAGAAGGACTAGACGTTCCCGCCGCAGACAGTGTAATCCTTTACGAGCCAGTACCCAGTGCAATAAGGGCAATCCAAAGACGTGGAAGAACAGCTAGACAAAGAGATGGAGACGTCCATATCCTCATAGCAAAAGGGACTCGTGACGAATATGTTCAACAGGCGGCAATGAAGCGTGAGCAATCGATGTATAGAACATTAGAATCTTTACAAAAGCAATCGAGATTACCAAAAAGAGCGGCTCCTAAATCAGACGTTTTGAAGGAATTCAAAGTCGGTGGAAAGAGTGTTGATTCATTCATTGACTCAGAGGAAAAGAGGCTATTTCGAAAAAAGGAAATTGTTCCAAAACCGCAAGAAATTACAAAAAAGGAAAAACAACAGAAAGTTACTTTGTCAAACAGACCTAGAAATCAAAAATCCCTTGCAGATTTCTCAGCTAACCAGAAGCCCACTGAACAAAACTGGTGGAAGCCTGTATTAGATGGTACAATCACTTCCTCAAGAGAAGTTGAAGCAAATGCGTCTGAGGCTGCAAAAGCCGAAGCTCTGGCACACAGCCTGGAAAACGAGAATCAGTGCACCATCACGGTTGACCACAGGGAAGGCAACTCTACCCTTCCCTCAATGTTGAAATTAAGAGGTCATGAAATCAAAATCGAATCATTACCTGTCGGGGACATTAGAATCTCTGACCGCATTCTAATCGAACGTAAAACCGCTAGAGACCTAGTAGACTCAATAATTGATGGGCGACTAGTAAATCAAGCTAGGAAATTGAGAGATGCTGCGCAAAAGCCGCTACTAATCGTAGAATCGTTAGAAACTGAGAGACTTCATCCAAATGCAGTGCAGGGAGCCATGGCTTGGATAACACTAGACCTAGGCCTACCTGTAATAATGACCGGGTCACCTGAGCAAACAGCAAGATTTGTTTCGGTTGCTGCGAAAAGGGAAGCGAGAATACTAGATCTATTGATAGCTAGTTCAAGAAGAAGTCATGTCGAGCCAGAAAATTCAGCCATAAAGGCTGCATCTGAGGAGATATTGGCAATAATTAGCGGTGAGGAAAACGAAGGAAAACTCTCTAGAAAATGGGATCAGGAAGTCGTCACTAAACGAGTAAACATCCTTGCAGAGTTACCAGGAATTGGGCCGGTCACCGCAGCGAAAATTATGGAAGCTGCGGGTGACATAATGGGCCTTTGCCACCTTAGTGAGCATGAACTTACTTCAATAGATGGAGTCTCCTCAATACAAGCAAAAGACTTGTTCAGATTTTTGCACGGTTAATCAAGAACCGATTATCATTGCACGAGTTTTCAATTGTGCAAATCTGTCTGGGAAATGGCCCAGCGCAAACGCGATAATTTCAGTTAGATTTACTGCAGGAATGTTTGTGTCCATATTTGCAACCCTACCTGCTTTACCTTGGTAGGAGTCAAGGTTGGCATGAGACAATGTGCAAGCGCTGACAATTAATTGTGCACCAGCTCTTTTTGCGTCATTCAGTACCCTTGCAGTCATCTTCATGACTGAGTCACCCAGAGATAGCAAAGAAGGATTTCCTACACTAGATGTTTTTGATTTGTATTCTACTGGACGGCCGCCTAGTGCTTTGATCAGTTGCTCCATGTATGTTGGATTCCAAGGATCGTCTCCGCCACAAGCTCCTTTTTTCTGCATGTGTGGACCATAGTAACATGCTACATCCATGTTCAGAGGATTAATCACAGCATCCTCGACTTTATCCAATCCAATCTCATCAACCAACACGTGAAGTAGGTGGTTGGTTGTAATTTCATCAGCAGTAGCTGTCATACCAGATGTCTTGGAAAGAACTGTGTTGGCGCTTGCTAATGCTATAGGGTCGGTACGGAATGTTTCGAGAGCATCGTGCAGAATACCTTGTGCAGATGCGCAAGCAGTAATGATGGGATGTCCATTTTTCTCTGCGAGTGCGATGTTTCTTGCATTTAGGGCAAGTTGTAGATCCTTGTTTCCTTGTTTTATGATGTTGCCACCATCGCTGTTGTATCCAACAATCTCTACTAGTTTAATTCCTAGAGTTTTACATAGTGGTTGGATTGTGTCTTCAACTTCAAAAGAAGATTGACGAGCAACGTTTCCGGGATAATAAGAATACTTTACCACAAAATCACCTCAGAATCTTGAATCTAATTCATTGAAGATTGCAACTACCTCGTGGTGATTTGCTACCTTGCCGTTGAACATGTTTGGAATCTTACCAATTCCAGCAGGAGGTACAAGCATACCTTGGAATCCACGCATAATTGGCCCACCGTTTCGAGTGAATCCAAGCATCATTCGCAATGAAACACCGTTCATGATGTTTGAACCAAGACCTAGTGGTCCTAGAACTGAGCGGTATAGTGTAGTTTCGTTGACGTTTCCTGACATCTTAACAGAGCGAGAATAGTTCTTGACGAGTCGTCCACTTCTGCCAGTAAACTTGTACTCTGCAAGTAGGCGCGCTCTTGCTTCATACAGTGCATCAGCAGCCTGCGACCCATCAATTCCGTGTCTTTGAATTGAAGAAATGTCTGCTTCATCCCAAACGCCACCCTTACGCTGCATCAACTCAAACATCTTCTTGACGTGCTTTGCACCTGAGCGTGGGTCTTGAGTTCTAACCCATCTTTGTAGAGCGATTCCTGGCCCAGCGTATTCGTCATCTACGTCATAAGTATCTGACATTGAATTGACTAATTGTAGTGAGCCAACGTCTGCAAGAGTGTGTAGCATTGTAGCATCAGCAGAGGTCATTACACCCATTGCCGCCCCCGAGATTAACTTCTCACCTTGACGTGGATCTGCTTCTAGCCATGGCTTGGAATTAGCACGCTCTGAATCATATCTGTCATAGGAAACCATCAGGTCTTTGATTACATCATATCCAGGAATTGGCTCTATGGATAGAGTATCTCCATCTGATACCAAATCGCAAATTCTGGTAGTATCTGCAGGCAGGATTCTACCATTTGCCTTGACACCTGTTAGCGGGTCTTGACCAGCAATCGAGCCGCTTCTGAAAGTGAGTGAACCATCGACTTCTCTCTTGACTGCCACAAGTGCATCTTCAATTGATGCGTGGCCAGGCAGGGCAACTGCTACTGTATCATAACCCGACTCTGCTAGAGCGGGATTGTATCTGAAGATGCGCATTGTGATTGAGATTATGTCTTGCTCAACCTTTCCTGGTGTGAAGTCTCCTACATCTGCTTCTTCTTCATCACCTGCACCGTAAGCAATCATTGCTTCAAGCAGGTCTTCGTGGAATGTTCCTGAAGAATCAACACATGCAATCTTGGACAGTGCTAGAGGAGCCCATTCAAGCCATGGCGGTTCGAAATCAACGTCGCACAGCTTGATATCTTCAATACAAGTTGCACCCAATGCCTTGAATTTCTCATCCCAATCCAAACCGGCCTTACAGAACTCATCGTAAGATGTGTCTCCGATTGCACAAACTGAAAAGTGTGTGTTAGAAAGTGGTGGATTACTTGCTACTGTAGCATTCCAGAGAGCGTCTGCGTTGTCAGGCATTTCTCCTTCTCCCCATGTAGATGTGATGATCAGGACTCTCTTGTGTGCAGAGAAGTCAGCCGGGTTATAGCCATCCATGTCGATTACTGTTGGTTCAAGGCCATAGTTCACAGCCATCTTTGCAGTCTTCTCTGCCAGTCCAGCAGCGTTACCGGTCTGTGACCCAAAGAAGATTGCAAGACTTCTGTCTCCAGACATGACAGGTGCTAGGACCCCGTCGTCAGCCCCTGCAACTGCAGCAACTGCGGCTGGTGCTACCGCTTCTTCTGCAGCCGGTGCAACCTCTTCTACTTCCGCTGCTGCACCTGCTTCGTATTCGAATTTGATAATCTCAACTGGACAAGCATCTGCTGCTTCTTCGATAAGTTCAGAAAACTCTGAGCGGAATTCTGCTTTGATGGCCGAAAAGCCAGTGTTGCGGTCGAAAGAACCGTCCTCTCTGACCTCTGCCTTGATCTGGCTTGTATCATCGGTGACCTCGAAAACCTCTGGCAAAATATCCTGGCATGCATCACACGTGATACAGTCTTCCTCAATCCATACCTTAGCGACGGTTGCCATGACATCACCCAATGCTCTCGCTGAGCAATCTGTGCCACTAAGGCGTAGTCTTTAGAGGTTCGTGCCTCTCCCTAAAGGGAGAGAATATCTCAAGCGAATAAAATAACAAAAATCACATGTGGAAATCGTCCATTCCACCCATCATATCTTCACCAGATACACCCTTGGATGAAATGACATCATCGATTCTCAAAATCATGATTGCAGTTTCAGTTGCAGATTGAATAGCCTGTTCGACAACTCTCTGAGGCTCGAGGACATTTGCTTCACGCATGTCCATGACGCCACCGTCTTCAACGTTGATTCCAGAGAATCCTTTGCCGTCTGCATGAGACTTTCTTAATTCTATAATTGTGTTAACTGGGTCCAATCCAGCGTTCTCAGCAAGGGTTCTTGGAATAATTTCTAGAGCGCTTGCAAACGCCTCAATTGCCATTTGTTCTCTTCCACCCACGGACTCGGCATAAGTGCGTAGTTCACGGGAGAGTGCAGCAAGTACACTTCCACCACCGGTCAGTACTGCTCCATCTTCCCATGCAACGGATACAACGCCAACTGCGTCATCGAATGCACGCCTNATTTCGTCAACNACGTGCTCTGTTCCACCACGAAGTAGCACTGAGACAGACTTTGCCTCNGGGCATCCGGTGATGAATGTCATNTCNGANTCGCCNATCTTTCTTTCTTCGACNTTTGCTGCTTGTCCCAAGTCNTCTCCGGTCAAGTCGTCAATGTTTGTGACGACCCTNCCACCGGTTGCTTTGGACAATGCTTCCATGTCGCTCTTCTTTGCNCTTCGAATTGCGAAGATGCCCGCTTTGGACATGTAGTGCTGAGCGAGGTCATCGATACCTTTCTGACAGATGATTACATTTGCACCACTAGCTTGTATTTTTTCGACTAGACCCTTGATGTAATTCTCTTCTTCTTCTAAGAAGGATGCTAGCATAGATGGGTCTGTAATCTGAATCTTTGCGTCAACTTCAGTCTTCTTCACCTCAATTGCGCTATTGATTAGAGCAACCTTTGCACCAGATACAGAGCGCGGCATACCTGCATGTACACGTTCCTTGTCAAGGATGATTCCGTCAACAAGAGTGCTGTCTTTGATAGAGCCACCTTGGCGCTTTTCGACCTTGATATCAGATAGGTCAACCAGCCTTTCACCGTCTTCGATTGTGCCCACTGAATTTACAGCACGGACGCAAATATCTGCAAGGAAAGATTTGACTGCACCTGCTGACTTACCGGTCAGAGAAGTTTTTGCAACCTCCATCAATACCGAGTCATCGTTTTCGGTTGAGATGCCATGAGATTCTAGGCATCCAACTGCCTTTTCAGCAGCAAGCCTGAATCCCTCACAAATTACAGTTGGGTGAACGTTTTGCTCGATTAGGTCCTCTGACCGCTTCAACAATTCACCAGATAATACCACAGCAGATGTAGTTCCATCATAGCAATGCTGCTCTTGGGTTTTAGCAACCTCAATGATCATCTTTGCTGCAGGGTGTTCGATGTCCATCTCTTTGAGGATGGTTGCACCATCATTGGTGATTACAACGTCGCCCATGCTGTCAACTAGCATTTTGTCCATACCTTTTGGACCCAATGTACTTCTTACCGCATCAGCTACTGCTTTCGCTGCAGCGATATTGTTTGACTGTGCACTGCGTCCTCTAGTTCTCTGTACACCTTCTTTCAGAATGAAGATAGGTGCTTGTCCATTTCCATACATATGGATACCTCAGCAACCCATCCCATGGGCAGCCTAACTTCAACCCATCGCAATTGGAAATCATCGGTTGTTGTCCAGCCACTGCTGACCGTAGTGGTTCCATTGCTCCATATTCCATCCCTCAGGAAGGCCTTCTGCCGGAACCGGGGGCCCTGCTTGAACGATAGGAGCAGGTGCTGGTCCTGCAGGAGGTGCTATATCTGGAACAGTCTTTTCCATTGAACCAATGTTTGGAGCAGCAGCAACCGCGCCATAAGTAGCGGTTAGGTTATCCTCGTAGCCACCCTCAGCCCAATCTTGGGTTTCATCTTCCTCTTCGCTATTGAGGACCATCAATAAAACACCAAGTAGAGTGACGATGATTGCACCACCGACCACCCAAATTCCGATTCCGACCCAGTCGATTGACTCAGAGTCAGAGGATGCGGATTCCGAATCTCCAACTGTTTTCTTGAGTGTGACAGGTAATTCGAGGGAGGCTGCGTCTTCAACAGAATTCGATATTGCCCAGATCTTTATGGATGATTCAATGAAATCTTCCTCTAGATTTTGTAGACTCGATTCTTGAACCTCGAATACGACTGTAACTTGCCTGTTTCCTTCAACCTCTAACCAGAAGTCTCTGTCGCTTGACTTGATTGAAGCCCTGTACCAGTTTCTGGTATCTCCTTGGTCCCAATCCATTGTAACAGATTGACCTTCATCGTACTGATTCCTAACGGTTACGATTACCTCGTAAACACCAGCCTCATCGATAATTGTAGATTCGGTTGAAATGATTCTCAGATAATTCTGAGAACCAACGCTGTAGGTTGACTTTCCACTGCTTGAAACGGTAGGGTCGTTTACACTTGTAGCGATCACTAACATTGTCAGACGACCATTAACATCTTCATCGAAGGAGAATTTCACAGTTAGGTTGTAACTCTCACCTGGAGCAAGAGTTGGGGTCAGGTTTCCATCTACTAATTGTTCGAATTCTGCATTCATGCCGTCTGGTAGGTTTAGACTCATGGAGAATCTATCCTCTTGGTTACCATCATTGGTAACCATGAATCTCATGGATTGAGAATCCCCACCTGGGAGGAATGATTGGTCTGCATCTTCGTCTGAAACGGAAACAGCAGATGTATCTTCAACTTCTACGTTAATGGTTATCTGCTTTGAAACCGTAGGGTCTTCAACACTAGTTGCAGTGACTCTAGCCGTGTAAAGACCGGGTGCTAATCCAACTGGCATTGGTAAATTCAATGCAATTGTTGTCTCTCCATCCCAAGCGTCTAGAATTGGAGTTACATCAGTCGACAAGTAAGCTTCTAACTTCCAATTAGATTGTACCAGATCCAAAGTGTAATTTTCTTCGTAATTACCTAGGTTAAACAAATCGATGAATACAGTTCTCGAGTTACCATTTGCTGGAGCCATAATTTCTAATTCTTCTGCAACCATTTCCAAAACTGTTAGTTGAGGAACCTCTATTCTTTTAGAGATTACATCCGTTCCGAATAGTGAACCACCACAAGATGGACATACGGCCCTCATTGAGAACGGCACTTCGCCAGGTAACGCTCTGTCAGGTGATGTTACATTTAGCAACAGATTCACAGATTCACCCTTAGCAAGTGGTATTGGCATCTGAACTATGCTGTGATTCTCATCTGTCACGTATGCAACCCACCCCTCACCTTGGAAATTGGAAGTAATGGTGTAACCTGCTTCTCTGTTACCTGCATTTTGCAGCTTGAATGGAACACTCATCGATTCCCCTGGAAGAACGCTTCCTGCTATAAGAGGTGCAGTTGAAGAGAGTTGTACACCGTATTGCTCTGTAACTGCCAGATCAGCAGTAACCCTACCCATCTCCCCAAGTTGGGTTCCACCTGCGTCCTCCCACCAAACTTGCCAAACCTGTTGCTGGACATCAGAACCTGCTGGGATTGAGAGATTAATCCACATCTCTGTTGTGTTTCCAGCAGGGATTGGAGGAATTATAACATCGACACCGTGCTGTGTTGGGTTTGCGCTGTCGATTCTGATCATTGGCAAACTTGGGTTCATCCATGATGCATTAGAAACATTTGACTTGATTCGCACCTGAGCAGACTGGTAACCATTGTTAGTCACAACACAATACATTGAGAGAATGTTGTTTGGTGGAGTGGTGTATCCACCGGTTGGGTTGTCACAATCAACATCGATTGTGAACTCATCCACCTTTTCGATTGCGAACACGACGAAATCATCAACGTGCATTCCACTTGACGCTCCAGAACCATCGGATTGGAATAGAATACCATATGACCAAGAGTGACCACCTAACTGGTCAGTTGGGTCCCAGGAAACGTTACTCCACTGACCGGGAGTTGTGCTAGGCAAATCGTTTGCAAAGTTGTGTGAAAGTGTCATTTCAGGAACGCCATTGCCTCTCCATAACTCAAGAGCGACGAAATCTCCTGCACCCATCTGCCCCCATGTTTGAACATGCATCTGTGCTGATACTAATCCTGCTGAGTTTAGTTGCATTTTACACATCCACTGGATGTATTGCTGTGAAAGTCCACCATCTAGTGATGCCCCGTACCCACAGTTGCTGTTTGCTCCTCTGAATGCAAACACGAGTCTGCTTCTTGACGCTGATGGATAGTCAGAACCTTCATTGGAGTGCCTCCAATTTGCGTTACCAACCGCTGAGACTGAGTTGTCTTCTTGCCAAATTCCGATACCGGTTGCATCACTACCGTCAAGTGGATATTCTCCACCATAGAAAGTCGGAATTGAAGCAGCTGGTAGTGCTTGGTCACGAGGGTCTCCCTCTGCATCCATGTCATCACGTGATAGGGCTACGGGCAATTCCATTTCCATGACATCGTTGTCATTTCGATCATCGGATGGGTTCATTACAGTAGCACGAATAATTACTCCACCGGAGAGTTCGTTAGTGCTCACGTTTAGGTGAGAGTGAGCAACGAACGCTTCCCATTGGAATGAATCGGTGTATGATTGGCTACCTAGAAGTGGAGTTGTTTGCCAAGATGTCGAATTCATTACAAAACCAATTGGGTGGACCATTTCGACCATCACAGTTGCGTTTGCTCCCTGAAGGGAAGAACCACCACGCTTGATTTCCACACTGATGTCTACTATGTCGCCCTTGGTAACGTATAGTACCGAAGTACCATCTGGCTGAATCCAATGGCTAGCAGATGTTGAATTTGCGGAAATTTCAGTGACAGAATAATCGTCGTTTGCGCCACCACGACCCATGGTCGCTTCGACGTTCTGCACTGTAATCGACATCAGTGACTGAACCAAAAGTAAGGTAACCAAAAACAATGGTATCGACTTGCGCATGTTCATCAACAAGCATGCGACAATTAACCCGCATATGAATGTCCCCTTCACATGTCCCCGTAGGGGACACCGTGCTTGGAAAGAATCAGCAACTCTTACAATCGCCATTTTTTGTCTTGGATTAGGGGTAACCTTTGAGAAAGCAAAGGTTTGGGATACAACGTGAGTGAATACTCTGACAAAGGGCCCTTAGCGGCTAGGCTCTGGTTGACAGGGCTGGTTTTCTGTCAGATTTTCCTTACACCAATGGCTGCTTTCTCAATCACATACCTGTTGGAATTCGAAATGGCATCTGAAAATTTCACAATGTCATTCCAATCAGAAATGATCCCATGGATTGTTGCAGCATCACTCGCTTATGGTATGATTGCTTTACTCCTCGCTCTAATTTTTGGAGGATTCACTCCAGTATGGATAGTAGAGAAAGGTGGATGGAAAGCAGCGATGGGGCTCACAAGAGCTAGAAGAGACGCCGCTACTCTGAGAAATTCTAGAAGAAATCATGCAAATTCCCCTCATGCAAAACTAACGGTTATGGTAAGCGACAGAATTCAGAAAAGACATTCCTTGCTTTCAACACACGGAGGACTAGTATTACTCGCAATACCTTTCCAGTTAATGTTAGTGGTTATTCCTCTCGGGTTTGTTATTTTCATTCCCGATGAGTGGATTAGGCCAAATAGACGTCTAGAAGTTGCTCTAGCATGTTACCTCGTGGTTTTGATTATGGTCATGAGAGTGTTTCCCAAATTTGCGAGGAAACACATCACAATTGCAGCATTTACTCGAAGGTGGTTAATCTCGATGACTAAATTATCGTGGCTAGCACCTGTACTAGTATTGTGGCTGATGGGTAGGCTAGCCAGCGTAATCGTACTTTCATGGGTAGGAGCTGACGTCACAAACACGCTTCACCTTGAACAATCATTCATGGAGGACATTCTAAACATTGGAAGTGTCCCTGAAGCTTCTTTCTTGGATTTACTGACCGCGCTAGCGGTTATGCCACTGGCCGCATTCACAACCCTCGCATGTCTTGGCGGTGGATCCGGCACACCTCCTGAATGGATGCGCTTAGGTAATGAAGTTGAAATCAAAACTCCTGAAGAAGAGGGTGATGGGGGCGCAATAGTCACGATAGGAAGGACCGTGGGGGTCGTTGCTGGAGCAGCGGTTGGTGTTGGCATTGGAGTTGCTGCAGCTGCTGCATCGGGTGTTGCAGCAAAGGCACAAACCGCTGGAAGTTCAGCCATCGCAGCCGCAAATGCTGCTCCTCAAGCAATGAACAGTGGAATGGATGCTGTATCTGCGACTGATGAAGCATTCTCTTTCGTTGATAGTGAGCCAACCCAAAATGAACCAATTCAATACGTTCAACAAACGGCGACTGAAGACACTTCAGAGTTCGAAGGATTTGGATCAATGTTCGATTGATCATTCTTCTTCATCTGAAGACATAATTGGCCTGCCATCAGAAACTAACAGGCGAATGAATCCCATAATCCAACCATCGCTTCTTGGCCTTCCTAGGTCAGGTCGTGGTTCATTCAACAGTACTTTTCCACAGGATTTGCATCTGACAGAGGTTATTTCCCACATCGGCTGTGCAAATGGACAGCATGAATCCTCAGATTCTGAAATGTTCTTTACGTTCTGAAGACGCATTGCCATCTGTTTTGTTGCAGGTGCTTCTTCTCCTGCGATGAATGCAGTCACACGGGACAAGACTAGCCAACCTGCTACTGTCCACAATCCGAATCCGAATAGTGCAGAACCATGCCCTAAACTTACCCAACCAAATGTAAGTGGAATAATTGCAAAGACGAGCGCTAACCAATAGAATATCCTCATGTGCAGGACTCTTTGAATCAAGTGACCGTCAACATAAATTGGCTCTGGATGAGGTGGAAATTGTTCATTCCAAGATTTCACTCTTGGGAAGGTTAGAAACGGGATTCTAGTTATCAGGTATGCTAGCGCAGCCCCTGAAAAGAACTCGAAAAATTCCGCCCACATATCAATCGCCGCGCAATCTCTTCAACACTTGTTCCGTCTTGTCCATACCCAGAGATATGTCCTCTCTTGATATCGTGTAAGCGAATCTTAGGTGACCTTCACCGGACGGGCCGAATGCACTACCTGGAGAACAGAGTACTCCACCCTTAAGGAGTTCCATAGCAACTTCTTGACTATTCATTCCCGGGACGTCAACCTTAGGGAAAACGTAGAACGCTCCTTCGGGAACATGACACTCGACACCTGGCATTGCATTCAATCTTGTACAGATTAAATCTCTCCTCGCCTTGAATTCTGCACACATCTCATCAGGATAATCATCCGCTTCATTTATTGCGGTTAGAACAGCATATTGCATCGCATCATTTGAACAGGCTGTAATATAATATTGGACCTTAGTCATCTGAGACATAGCTTCTTTGTTGGCAGAAAGGATGTATCCAATTCTCCAACCAGTCATTGCGTATGTCTTCGAGAATGAGTTGATTAGAATCACCCTCTCATCGTCACAGCCTACGAATGATACGTGTTCACTATCAAAGACAATTCTGTCGTAAACCTCGTCTGTGATTATCCATAGATCGTGTTTTTGTGCAAATGCTAGTAACTCATCCCTCTGTTCAACGGTGATTGTTGCCCCGGTTGGATTTGATGGAAAATTATACAAGATTGCAACCGTGTGTTCATCTACCAATGATTCTAGGTGGTCGATTGTAGGGACGAATTCATTCGCAAATAGACACTCGTAGAACTTCGGTTCTCCACCCCACAAGCCTACATCTGGTCCATACAAAGGGAAGTATGGCTCAGGCAACAGAACATTATCTCCAGGATTCACCAAGGATGCAAAGATGTTCAGCAATGCGTTTGTACCGCTCATCGTCATGCAAACATTGGACTCATCTAGACCGGGACACCTAGAATGCCAAGTTTCTGCGATCTTCTTTCGTAGTGAGGGCAGACCTGCAGTGGTTGTGTATTTGTTATGACCATCTTTCATCGCTTGATACATTGCATCGATTGCAACTTTTGGTGGCTGAAAATCAGGCTCGCCTAATCCAAACGAAATGACGTCATCGCCAGCCATATCAAACATCTTTCTGACGCCTGTTGGCTGGATGTCTGTAGCACGCTGTGAGAAACCACGCATAACTTATCGAAAACGAACTTACATTTCAACATGAGTTATCATTAGCCTTGCCAAAGAGTCCATTCTGAACCAGAATTCGATAATCGGTAATAATTCGAGTTGTTGTATGTCAACCATTCGTATCCATCTCCACCGTCAGTGCCTTGAAGGGTACTCTCAGGATGAGAAGGCGCTATATTTTGAACAGGTTCATCAACAGATTGTTCCACTGCAACTGGTTGGTTTTCAGTCACTACAGTTTGTGCGGGATAATTGTTACTCTCGACAATTTGTTGGTGATAATCTTGGGTTTGTGCCGCAGCGACTCCGGATTGTTCAACTGTATGCTGAATTTCAGGAATCTCCTTCTCAACATATGCAGTTTGATCTTCTCCGGTGACCTCAAACATCATCTCGTGCTTCTCAAACACATCGTCTAATTCAGACCTTAGTCTCTCCAATCTAATTCCTTGATGTGGGCCTAGCATACGGAGCATTAGGCTGTATTCCCACCTTAGAGCAACTTGCTCTAGTTCTTCTCGAGACCTGCATTCTTTCAGAAGTACCTCGTATTTCTGACATCGCTTGTTTCTGGTTACAAATCCAAAGCCAATCCATGCGAATAGAGGAACACCTCCGAATATACCAATCAAATCCCATGCGCCCAGACCAACATTTGTCCCCGGTATTACGATTTCAAAGCTCTCTATTGGAACTGAAGAAGCGTCGAATGGGTCCGTCTTTTGTCTCAACTCGTCAGTGTCTGCATATCCATCATTGTCATCGTCTGGATCTTCATTGTCACCTTTACCATCACCATCGAAATCAGACCACTCTCTCGGGTCGGATGGAGCCCAGTCTACATCGTCTAGGTAACCGTCGTTGTCTAAATCTCCAGGAGAATATAACTTTGGAAGAACGTCAATACTGTCGTTGTAACCGTCGTTGTCAAAGTCACTCAAGAACGGGTCTGCTTCGGTTCCTAATTGGTTGTCCCCAAGTCCATCTTCGTCATTGTCTTCCCATTGCGTCGGATTGTCTGGGAAGACATCTGAGCCTGCTCCCAGTGGGTTGTCACCGTAGCCGTCACCGTCTCTATCTGTGGTTTGAGTAGGGTCGAATGGGAATGCATCTGCGTTATTTCCTACCCCATCACCATCGGTATCCTTCCATTCTGTGGGGTCATCTGGGAATTCATCTGCTCTGTTTCCAAGAGGGTCATCACCCCACAAATCTCCGTCTCTGTCAGATGATTGAGTTGCATCATTGACGAATGCATCGTCTTCGTCCGCAACTCCATCCCTATCGGTATCTGCCCATCTATCTGGGTCGTTAGGGAACCAGTCTCCTTCGGTTCCGTACTTGTTGTCACCATGTCCATCACCGTCAGTATCGTTCCATTGAGTCCCGTCTGATGGGAATAGGTCGACTAACTCTGCACCTTGTGATTGATTGTCACCCCAGCCATCGCCGTCTCTATCTGAGAACTGAGAGGCTGTTTGAGGGAATGCATCACCCAAATTGGACCATCCATCCGAATCTGAATCAAGGCATCCATAGACATCTTTTGTGCTGTAACCTTCTTCGTTTGGACATGAGTCACCACGTGTTCCGAATTCATTGTCACCATATCCGTCCCCGTCGGTATCGAACCATTGTGAGGAGTCTAGAATCCAGATATCAGGGGTTGTTCCATTTGGATTATCCCCGTAGCCATCGCCGTCGGTATCTTTCCATTGTGTGATATCATCATCAAACGGATCTATCAAATCCGCCCAACCGTCACCATCTGCATCGGGGCATCCAACATAACCTCCCAAGGTAGAGGTCCCTGCCTGGCTTGGACAATTATCGAGACTGTCTAGATTTCCATCATCGTCATCATCGTAGTCTTCTGTGTCAGGAGTACCATCCCCATCTGTATCTCTAATTACTGCAATTGTGACCTCCACGGTTGCGGTATATTGCCCAGCAGTTGCCGTAACATCGTGTCTTGAAACTCCGAATGTTGAATTGCCAACGGACATTATAGCTCCAGTTTCCTCGTTTAATTCAAAGCCTTGTGGAAGTGCAGGTGATATGCTGAAAGTATAATTCCAACCGGAAACAAAGTTTTCATTTTGCTTAATTTCACCTTCAAGGTACGTCAAAGTTGAGCTTGTAGTCGGCAAATCAATATCCACAACTTGTGGATATGCACTAGGTTCTTGGGTTCCATCTCCAAGTTCGCTATTTCCATTATAACCCCAGCACTGAATCGAACCATCTGATGCTGTAGCACACTTGAAGTGGTCTCCGGATGTTATTCCAGTAGCGGTGACTCCACTGTCCAATTGGATTGGAACTGGAGATGAGGTGTCTCCGCCAATCAAACCATTACCAANTTCACCATATTGGTTCTCTCCCCAGCAATTCAACAGGCCGTCATCGTGGAGCGTACANGTTGATTCCGGACCGAGNTCAATTGCAATAATTGGATTATAGAATTGCATATCTATTTCCATTGGTTTCCTAATTATTTCAGAGTTGCTTGATGAAGTGTTTCCTANTCCTATTTCGCCGTGGTCATTGAGACCCCAGCACCAAAGTGANTTATCNGTCATNACCGCACAGCCNTGNTATTCTCCAACTNCCATNAANGANACTGATTTATCTAGAGGAATCTCAACTTTAACAGGGATTTTTATCTTGAAATCCGCATTGTTACTTGCAATATTTCCTTTGCCAGTACCCATGTTTCCANAATTTTGNCTTCCCCAACAATACATTTCACCATTATCTAAAACAGCACACGAGTGGTGTTCGCCAGAATCAATTGAAATTGCAAACCTATCGGATGGTAGTAGAACCTCTCTGGGTAGTCCTGAGTAAGTGGTGGTTCCATCTCCAAGCTGGCCGTAGTTGTTGTTACCCCAACAGTAAACAGAGCCATCATCAAGTAGCGAGCATGCAAATTCCCTACCGGTGCTTATCATTACTGCATTACTTGTCCAAGGAAGAAGAACTTCTCCTGGCGATTTAAGATCATATCTACCTGAAGCTGTATCCCAAGTTCCTTGACCATTTTGACCTTTAGAGCCATCTCCCCAACACATTACTCGGCCTTCATCGGTTAGGATACAAGTATTGTAGTAACTAGTTGAAACCTGAACCGCAAATGGTTCATCTCCATTGAAACGCACAGGGTTTGGACTAGATCTTCTATTTGTAGATAAATCACCTAACTTGCCCTCGTTATTGTCTCCCCAACAGTAGGTTTTTCCATTTTGGTCGATACTACAGACGTGATTGTACCATGAGTCTACTCCTACCATTGCTACAGCTGAGTCTGATTCTTTGTAAGCAATTGAGTTAGTCCATGCAGTAGCAGAACCATACTTTCGGTCAATTGTCATTGCTTCATAATCAATTGAACCTGAAGTCACACCGTTTGAGGTGTTGACGCTCCAATCAAATTGTCCTGACTGATTTGCAACCGATGTAATTGATAATTCAGAATTATTCATGATGAAACCAGATGGTAAATTGCTGAAGGAGAAATCATCAATATTCCAACCCATTGGTTGAATTGTGTATTCATATTCTTCTGAAATTACATATCTTAACTTTGAGGTCTTATCCATGTTTACCTCAAGATTTCTGGCATAACTTCCGGCACCCCAACAGGATATTGCTGCGTGTTCTGTCACAATACAGGTATAATCTACACCAACGCCCATGGAAACTGCTTTGTGCCCAAACTTTGTTTTAACGAAAGTGGGATTGTAAATTTGGCTTCCATAATCATCCGTTACAGGCCCTTCGGATTGTTGGTAGTAATTGTACCCCCAACAATACATCGAACCGTTACTTAAGAGGCCGCATGTATGTCTTTGGCTAGCAGAGATTTGTACTGGATTCGAGCCTGTTGGTATGTTAACGTATGTTGGAGTGTACATGCTTGTTCCGTTTCCGTTACCCAAATTACCATAGCCATTGTAACCCCAGCAGTACACGCTTGAATTGTCTAAAATCACACAATTGTAATCAAATCCAGATGAGATAGCAACCGCTTTACTTCCAAGAGGTAGTTTAGTGAAAACCGGTGTCAAATTATTAGTTGTGGACCCATCTCCCAATTGCCCGTAATTGTTTAGACCCCAACAATAAACTGAACCGTTATCTAGAATACCACATGTGTGTGACTCACCCAGTGATAGATCTGTGAAATGTTGATTTTCTGGGGGTTGGATCAGAATTGGCCTATTTCGGACTGTTTGGTCTCCAGTACCCAATTGGCCGTATTGATTGTAACCCCAACAGTATGTATTCATGTCCTCGAAGATTCCACAAGAATGGTAGTAACCAGTAGAAACCTGCATTGCAGGAGGTAATTCGTTTGATGAATAATCCCGACTTATTTCTCGAGGTGTATTGTATCTCGAACTATGGTGATGAGACCCAGTTCCAATCTGCCCTTGATTATTCATACCCCAACAATATACAACCCCCTCAACGTCAATTCCGCATGTGTGTTCGAATCCTGTCGATATGCTATACAGAGGAGTATTAAGATTCGAAATTTGGGTAGGTTCTGCCTTATCACTGGTTGAACCGACACCTAGTTGTCCCAAGGCATTGTAACCAGTACAGTAGTTTGATTCAGTAGTAATCATGCATGTGTGTAATCTTCCAACAGAAAAGTCGACTGGAATCATTTTTTCCTTGCTCAAAACTGACATTCCTAGTGAATGTGAATCCACTCTATCATTCCATTTATCGATTCGCTCAATTACAGTCAAATCAACCGATGCCAATACGCTTGATTGCCCGTTTGAAACTTGAATTGTTATCGTATAATTTCCAACTGCGAGAGTGGAATCAATTTCTAGAGATTCTGAAATGTTATTCCACGTAATTCCGAGAGGTAACTGACTTGATAGTGATGTACTGTAATCCCAACCTGCAACTGTTAATGGTATACTTGCTTCCCTGCCCTCAATCAAAGCAATTACTTCAGAAGAGTACTCTCTTATTGGCAGAGGAAGATTGCTTGAGGAAGATGAGGAAGTACCCAATCTTCCATTACTTCCAGTTCCCCAGCACCTTGGTGCTCCATCATGGAATGTAGCGCAAGTAAACCCGTTACCAACAGTTACGTGTGAAGCATGTAGGTGAGAGATGGAGTTCAAATCTTGAGGTGTATCTTTTTGATTTGTATTTCCAATTCCCAACTCGCCGTAATTGTTGCTACCCCAACATTTGATTCGACCGTTGTCAAACAATGCACATGTGCTTGATTGGCCCGCTGATATTTGAATTGGGTCACTTAATCCAGCTAGGATTACAGAGGCAGGAGAGTCTCTGTAATCAGTTGTACCATCACCGATTTGACCGTTGGTATTTTGACCCCAACAATTTATGGAATTATCATCAAGAATTGCACACGTGTGATATGCCCCTGCTTCAATCGCAGTTGCAGTTCTACCNCTGGGCAAGAGTANTTTAGTTGGATGATATTGATCTGTNGTGTTGCCTACACCAAGCTGCCCAATGTGGTTTCTTCCCCAACAATATACATCGCCATTNTCTACAATNGCACATGTATGAGNNTATCCGAGTGAAAGACTNACTGCAGANNCGTTGTTTGGGNATTCAACGNTTNTTGGCATAATACCNGATGAATGTACANTACCATCTCCGATTTGACCGTAGTTGCCCATTCCCCAGCACCATGTTTGAGCATCATATCTGATTGCACATGTGTGTTCACCACCCGCTGAGACTGTGGCAAGTTGTTTACCATAGACTTCAGACTGGCTTGTGTACTTGCTAGGATAAGAGGTATAACCTGAAGACTGTCCGTTGCCTAATCGGTAATTTCCTTCGTTACCCCAACACAATAATTCAGAATTTGAGTCCAAAGCGCATGNGTGAGAAGCACCTACAGAAATCTGTGTGATGTTAATATTTGGATAATAATTATCTGCATTGGTCTCTGTTGGTCTATTTCGGTCAGTATTGCTGCCGTCTCCTAGTTGTCCAACATTGTTGTAACCCCAGCAGTGAACATCTCCGTCCAATTCAAGCATGCAAGTAAATGCATTGTCGTTATCGATTGAAATTACCTGTTGGTACTCGTTATTATTCTCAGAATTAAAACTTGCATTACCTAACCATACGCCATCTACTCTGCCCTCTTTGTCATTTGTGTTAACTGAGGAGTATGAGACTTGTAGATTTCTTGAACCAAAATCATCAGTGATTTGCAAGGTAAATTGACCTGGAGATAATTGCGAGCCGTCATATGACAGAACATCAGTGGTTGAATTAAAAGTCAGTCCATTAGGTAAGCTTCCCGAAACAGAAACCTGTGAATTCCAGCCTACATTCTGTAGTTTTTCTTCACGTGGGTATCCTTCAATGAAATTCAGATTAGAAACAATGCTACCTGAACCATCATATCTTTGACCAGTATATTGGTTATATACAAATGAGTTTGGTTGGTTACTATTGCCAGCACTACCATCTCCTTTAGAGTAGTATGTTTGACCTTGTCCCCAGCAACTAATAGCCCCGTTATCATACATGGCGCAAGTGTTGTGAAAAGTGCTATCCATAGTAATAATTTTTAATTTATCATTCAAACTATGTTCTTTTACCCAAGCAGGTGAGTTCATTTGGGTGGTGTTTCCATTCCCTAAGTTGCCCAAGGAGTTGGAGCCCCAACATAGGCCCGACCCATTTCTTAGCCAAGAGCAACTACTAGAGAATCCTGTAGTCACTCCGACAACTTCGTAAGATGAATCCAGAATCATTGTCGGGATACTGATATCCGTAGTATTACCCAAACCGAGTTGACCATTGTTGTTGCGGCCCCAACAGTACAGACTGTTGTCATCCATTATTGCACACATGTGCTCATTTCCAGCAGATATTGAAACAACATTGAGATTTTGCGGCAATAAAGGCCATTTGATCTGCACAGAAGAGCCACCTATGTTGCCAGTCCCTTGTTGCCCGTGGTTATCGCTGCCCCAACAACCCACTGAGCCGTTTTCAAGCAAAGCACAAGCAAAAGTATGTCCTGCGGATACCATCTCCGGCCTCGAATCCCCGAGACCTGAAATTTTATTTGGAGTGAATTGGTTTTCGAGGGTAGCCTCACCAGATTGGCCCTCGTTATTATATCCCCAACAGTACACATCCCACGAACTATCAAGAGCACAAGCGAGGTAATACCCCACACTAACTTGTAATACATTGCCAATATCTTCTACTATAGCCGGCGAATACCTATTGTTTGGATCCCCAACTCCCAAGTTACCATAGGGGTTGTAACCCATACACCATAGTTTACTTTCGTTATCTATTGAACAAACTTGGTAAACTCCGACATCCATCTCTTTGGTCGACATCATGTATTGGTGATCTACATTAGTTGGATAATTATTGTAAGTCGTTGTGCTTCCATAGCCGTTCTGTCCATATTGGTTAATACCCCAACATTTCATCTTATGATCGTAATCAATCAGACATCCATGAAGGTAACCAGAGCTTACAGAAATTGGGGTTTTTGAAGATGTAACAAATCCAGAGTCAAAAGAAAATGAATTTATTTGGCCTTCCCGTTTATTATGTTCGAAGGATTTCATGCTAATACTAAGCGAAAAGCTGTTCTCGGTACTATTCGCAAAAACCGTGATGTTAGAATCAATTAGATGATTTCCATCATAATCTATTGAACAAGCAACCTGGTTTAGACTGATTCCCTGAGGAACTTGTGTTGATGTCATTGAATATTGCTCTCCCCAACCAGATATCGAAAATTTGGCACTCGACTGGAATCCATTTGTGTAATACAGAGTATTCCTAGAGTTATTGCGATTCCAGTGTGTCTCTGTGAATGAGTTTCTAGAAACTGTTGTCGATTCACCCAACTGGCCATCTGAATTTGCCCCCATGCAGTATATTGTTGAAGCATTCGTTAGAATACATGTATGGCCTTCTCCAGTAGTTACTAGGCTTGCAGAGATTCCATTTGGCAAATTAGATGCAATGGGTGTGCTCCTGAACGTGTTTGTTCCATCTCCCAACTGGTAATTTGCATTCAATCCCCAGCAGTATAGAGATCCATCATCCAATACAGCACAGGTGTGAGATATGCCCACATCAATCATTACTGCCGATTTCGAATTTGGCAGTTGAGCGTACACTGGTGAGGTTTTGTCGACAAGAGTTCCATCACCAAGTTGCCCGTAATCGTTATTACCCCAGCATGCAACTCTACCATCTTGCATTATAGCGCAGGAATGAGAATCCCCGGAACTTACTGAAATTGCGTTCTGCCCTAGTGTGACGAATGTGCTAGGAGAGGTTGTGTTTGTATTTGTTCCATCACCAAGTTGACCTAGGTCATTCCCACCCCAGCAGGTAATTGTTCCATTCGACAAAACTGCACAACTAAAACTATCTCCAACTGAAATGGCAACAGCCATACTTCCAGAAGGCAAATGACTGCTTGATGGAGAGGAGGAATAACCTGATTTGTAACCTATTCCAATTTGACCGTCTGTGTTATTTCCCCAACAGTAGACTGCACCGTTATCCATTAAGACACAATTGTGAGAAGAATGTGTTGCAATCATTTCAACGCTGCGATGGTTCGGAAATGGTACCTGCACAGGAACTGTTGAGTCTGAAGTCGAACCGTGACCTAACCTGTAATCCTCGCCTTTACCCCAGCAATATACGTCGTTGTAGTTTGTTAATGCACACGTATGCTCAGTCGCTGCTGTCACAAAATAACTGTCTCTGATTGTATTGTAAGCAGAATTAGTTGATGTTTGCTTTGGAGTATTCTCATCATTATTTGTGTTGGTTGATAACTTTCCAAACTGACCATCACCCCAGCAGTGAATAATACCACTTTCTTGATTTATACAAGTGTGATCTTTAGTAGAGGTTAGAGACACAACTCCTCCATAATTTTCATCATCAAGCAGAGTAATCCCACTTAGATGTGAACGTACTCTAGAAGGGAAAGGTAGAGATTCTTTTACCGTAATTGAAACTGGTATTGTGACTGTATCCTCTCCGGCTGTAAAAGTGAGATTGTGATGAGTTGTGTTTAGTTCTGCGCCACCATCATTGACTATTGCACCTGTACTATCTTCAATTGTAAAGCCAGTTGGCAGTTCTGGTGAAATTGTTACAGAGTAATTTAGTCCATCTACATAAGGAGATATTCTATGCTGTTGATTTAATGGGAATAACATATTTGATGTTTCAAGGCCGACCGTGACTTTGTTGTAATGTGGATGGTATCTACTCGACTGAGTTCCATCACCGATTTGACCTTGTCCATTATATCCCCAACATGCAACTCTGCCCGTATCGAAAATGCTGCAACTGGTGTAATACCCAATGCTCAACTCTAGACTATTTTCGAAATATTCAGAGTTCCAATAAGTCGTGACAGATTTGTGCTTTCCATTAAAGCCGTTGGTTTGGAAACCAGTAGTAGTTCCATCTCCTAGCTGTCCATGTTCATTCCTCCCCCAGCAAAGGGTTGTCTGAGTCTTGAGTAGCGCGCAGGTGTATTCATAACCCAAATCGAAACTTAACAGGTCAGCAGGCAAATTCAATACAGGAGTAGGATACTTGTACAAATTAGGAGTACTCGATTCAACTCCAATTTGTCCAAGATTATTTCTTCCCCAACATCGCATCTCCCCACTTTCCAGTAGAGCACAGGTGTGATAATATCCCGCTACAACTTTAATTGCAGGGTCTGAGGATGGAAGGATTGATTGAACTGTTTCATATCTGTTGGTTTGAGTACCATCCCCGAGTTGCCCGTATGCATTGTAACCCCAACAGTAGACAGCACCATTGTAATTCAGAATGCATGTATGGTCGTATTTTCCGCTAATGCTCACAGGAATGATTTCATCACCAAATTCAATAAGATAAGGAGTGTTTACTGACCCACTGTGAGGAAGTAATGCCTGCCCGTAGTTGTTATTACCCCAACAGTACACTCTATCAGACTCAGTTAGAGCACACTTGTGATCATTACCAACTGCAACCTCTGTGATTGTTTCATTTTCATCAATCAGTACAAGGTGTGGGGCTTCCAAGTAGTTGTCATAGATGCCTGTTCCGGATTTGCCGTGTTCATTATATCCCCAACACCATAACCTTCCAGTATCGTCTATAGCGCAGGTCGAATCGTATCCAACCTCTACTTCAGAGATTGAAACTGATTCCGGGAACTTTACATCCAAATGTTCATTTTCAATGTAAGGAGATGAAGTTTCATAGCCCACGCCTAACATTCCTTGGTAATTGTATCCTGAGCAGGTCAGGGAACCGTCGTCATAGACTATGCAAGAATGCTTCCACCCAACAGACACTGATTCCGCTCTTTTACTATCGTAAAAAATCGCTTGATCTACAAATGTATCAATTGAATATGGCTCTGACAAATTCAAACTATTAGAGGGCGATTCATTAATTCTGATATCAACTACCTCTTCTACTTCGGTATCGTTTGAAAAATCAATTGAGGAGATAGGTAGTGTTAACATTAAAAACACTAACAATAATGTAACATGCAACCTGTTAACCTGTGGCATGAAATTCCCCAAAGTTACACCGATAATAACTATATTGCATAATAATTTGACAAGATTTAGACCTCTAAAAGTTAAGACAAATAATCCATAAAGGCCAGATCGCGCATTTAAAATAGAAAAATGGAATATTAACATTGAACCGATATTATAATGTTTAAGTTATCAGGCAAACATAATTACCTGCAAGGTGGTTATTTCAGTGGATCCTATTGATGGATATACCTTTCAAAGGACTGGACATTGCTCAAGGAATAGGGCATTCTTAGCTGCCATGACCAATAAGCAAAGTAACGAGGATGGAACACTAACTCAGGAAGAGATTACTTGGTTAACACGAA
>PBNL01000007.1 GCA_002723115.1 Methanobacteriota archaeon
AGCTATCCACCCCTATCCTACTCTTGCTGTTACGTATTGCAAAGCAATACTTTCTGTAAGACTTGAAAAGCTCCCAATTGAGCAATATATTCGTCATAAGTTTAATCGGCCACAAAGCTGAAGTCTGTTCTTTTTAGTATCAAGGAAGTCGTTAAGATTCGATATACACAATAAATAAAACTATCTGTTTTGTATTGTATATACAGAAGATAAACGTACATTTGTCGTCCGCTTAGCGTTGGAGGTTATGACCAGCATCAAGCAAAGCGGAACACACATCGCGGGGTGGAGCAGTTGGTAGCTCGTCGGGCTCATAACCCGAAGGTCGCAGGTTCAAGTCCTGCCCCCGCTACTAAGAAAAAAGAAAGCAAGGCTAGTACACAAAGTGTGCTGGCCTTTTTTCTTTTCAAAACGTTACAAGATTGCTTGTATAAGAGAATGGAATGAGAAAAGGCCGAATCATCACGCTAGCGAGGATAGCCTTTCGTGTTTTTACCACTTAGTAAAGCCCCCATTGAGGACTTATCGAGCGAAGCGAGGTAACTCCTGCCACCTATGTTCAATTCTGCCCAAAACTGCTTTTTTTTCTACTAAAATGTTTTAAATAACCATTAGCATTAATATATTCGCTATGAATCAGATAGAGACTTTTTATGTATACTCAACCAGATACATTAAAAGTTGAACTTTTTTGACTTTAAAAACTTACCCATCCGATGCAACACTAAATTCTAAACCCCCTAAAAAACTAAACTTTCTAATTATGAAAAGAATTGGTCTACTAACCATGCTATGCCTTTTTTGTGCTACAGCATTTTCTCAAGTTGTAGGTAACGGTGTTACGATTACAAACTTTGACATCGAAGGCGATGAACTCGCATTTTCACCAACAACAGTTGGGACTACTGCAACATTCGATCTACTTGTAACGAACAATGTTGGTGTTGCACAAGATGTAGTATTCAGCGGAGTTGATGGGCCATTTGGATTAGACAGTACTTCAATTACTCTTGATCCAAATGCAAGTGAAGTAATTACACTATCGTTCAGTCCTACTGAAGTTGGAGACTTCTCAGCACAGCTAATTTTCTCAGGATCTATTTTCGGATCAGGTGAATTATTCATCAGCGGTGAAGGAACCCAAATCGACATCACAGTCGACAACGGATTCGTCCAATTCGAGAACACAGCTATTGGTAGTTCGAGCACAGCTGTACTAACAATTTCTAACATTGGATCAGGAACAATGCTTATATCGTCATTTGAATTTAGTGACGACCAATTCACTGTTGAAGAAGAAGATCTTTCAATTGCTGAAGGTGAGAGTTACACTATCACTATTACTTTCACTCCAACTATTGCTGGAGGAACAAATGAGACATTAACGATTCATAGCAACGATCCAGATGAGGCAGAATATATAATTGACCTTATCGCAACAGGTATCAGCGAAGTTGAAGGAGAACTGTGTGGTACATGGAGTCTGATGTGGCTTCTGTTTGTTCTATCGATAACCTAGCGCCAGAGGTTCCGGTGATGGAGGGAATCATTGAAGAGGGAATAGATGGCGAATTGGCTGTAGTAATTTCGTGGGAGGAAGTAGAGGCTGAGGACTACGTGTACACGGAGGTGTTCAACAACCAGACTGGATTCTATGCACTAGTTCAGGGCGATACACTAGCCGTGGATAACAATGCAATTGCTGGATTTGAGTATTCTTACGGAGCAGTGAACGTGGATGTTCATGGGAATGTTTCGGATACATCATATGTGACGGTTGTCGTTCCGGGGAACGAGGACAGGATAGCGCTAATTCCAGGATGGAACTTGATTTCACTCGATAAAGCACCTGAATCTTCTGCAATAGAAACTGTGCTTTCTACTCTGCAGCCCGGAAACGTTGATTACGTGACTGGTTATGATAACGGGGCATTGTTTTACGACGCGAACGGTTTGGGCTTCCTTAATACATTAGTAGAGATGGAGGGTGGTGAAGGATATTGGGTTAAAGTCATGTACAGCGACACATTAGTTGTATCGGGCGAAAGCATCCCAGTAGGCGATCTCTCTTCAATTGAAAACGGATGGAACCTTGTGGGATACGCTGGCAATTATCCAGCAGACGTTGACGAATATTTCGCTGAAGGATTAGAAACTGGCGCGTTGCAATATGTAACCGGATTCTACGAAGAAGGTGCAGTAGTGTATAACCCCAACGGACTTCCATTCCTCAACACCCTAACGGAACTCAAGAATTCTAAGGGGTATTGGGTTAAGTGGAACGATGGTGACATCGAGGGTATGACTACTAATTCAAATCAGGACGCGAATCCTCAGTACATGTTCATCAACGGAATTACTGATGTAGATGCAGACTTGATCGAGATTCTGGACAATAGGGGTAAGGTTGTTGGAAAAATAGAAGTTGATAGCGAGGGCTGGATGATGACTAGTGTGGTTTACGGTGATGATGTCGTGACAGCAATGCTCGAGGGTTGCCAAGAGGGCGAAACACTTTCATTCAAAGCGAACGGAGTTATCGCAAATGAAAAGGTTGAATTCCACGGTGATATGAGACATAAGATGCTTCACCTCACCTTCCCTTCTACTCAGAATAAGTGTAGCGTTAGACCCAACCCTGCAAACACTCGAGTAGAATTCATAGGCAACTCTTCTACTCTAGGATTGAGTCAATGGATTATCTTCGATGCAAAGGGAACGATGATTGAAACAATTAATGGTGATGAATACTTTGGTGGGACTGCAAGAGTTCAATACGATTGTAGCAACTTAGCTCCCTGTAGCTACCATGTAGAATTCAACGTTAATGGCGCAACAATAAGCCGAACTAAATTGCTAATCGCTAGATGATCAAACTGATCAGACATATAACTTTCATTGCTCTTATAAGTTGGTCTTGCGTGGCGTGGGCTCAGCCTGACGAGTTTGGGTTTATCCCCAACAACGCTAGCGGCACATTCTACGGCCAAGTAACCATCAATGGCACTCCTGCCAGTGGTGACGACTGGGTGGCAGCATTTGACGAGACTGGAGTTTGTGCTGGTGCATCACAGATCGTGATGAACAACGGCATAGCTTATGCTAACCTTGTGATTTACGGCGACGATGGCACCTCAACAGACATCGATGAGGGTATCGGAAGTGGCGAGAGTTTTCAGCTGATGCTTTGGCGTTCAAGCTATGACGACATTACTCCTTACCCGAATCCTGACGACCCGGTAGACTTTACCGAGTGGGCGAATACGAATGGCGCGCCCATGCCGGCGTACAGTGATGTAGCTGTGGTTTACGACTTCAGCGCAGAGAGCACGGCGTCCATCGTGGACCCGGGGGGGTTATGCGTGAACTCTAACCCAATCCTTCTCGAGGGCATCCCAGCGGGCGGTGTTTTCTACGGAGACGGAGTGGATAATGGTGTGTTCGATCCACTAGTGAGCGGTTTAGGTCAGCACCTTGTGATTTACGAGGTTGGCGGCGTTGTGACGAGCATTTCGATTACTGTGATTGACGCAATTGATGCGGAAATTTTGACTACTGGCCCCTTCTGCGATAATGAGGGCGAGGTGCACTTGGAGGCGAATGATGATAGTGGGGTTTGGTTAGGATCGGCTGTGTTTGACAACATTTTGGACATTAACCTTCTGGGACCTGGTACTTATATGTTGGAATACATTATTGAAAATGGTAGCTGCTCTTCTGAAGACCAAATCTTCTACTCAGTCTACCCCTCTCCAGACTCACCAACACTAGAGTACGACGGCACTACGATCATGGCAACATTCGAGGATGGGCTAACAGTCAACTGGTATGATAACAGTGGCGGTTTACTACTTGAAAACTCTTCGACTTACAATCCAACAGTGACTGGAACCTACAACTGCGAGGTAGTAAACGGACAAGATTGCAGTGCATCAGAGGCCATTTCTGTGACAGAAGTTGGAGTAAATGAATTGGCGGAGAATGTGACTTGGGTTTGGGTGAATGCAAACACCATAGAATTCACATCAGAATTGAATCTATCTATTTCGCTTTACAACATACAAGGTTCTCTTATTGAATCTTACAATAATATTAACGGGGCAGTTTCATTCCCCAATATCTCATCAGGCATGTATGTACTAGTTGCATCATCAGACAATTGCAAACTAACTATCCCCTTTATCAAATGAATATGCATTTAAATATCTTCAAGGCACACATTTTTTCCCTTGCGCTGATACTTTGCGCAATGATGCCTAACGATGGTTTGGCTCAGATTCCAGCTGGATTTGAGTATACAGGGACGCCACTTTCTGGCACTTTATACGGGCAAGCCCAAATCAACAATTTACCAGCTTCTGGCGACGATTGGGTCGCAGCGTTTGACGAGGATGACAACTGCGCCGGTTCAGCCCAAATCATAGAATACGGCGGCAACGCATACATCAACCTTACCATCTACGGTGACGACGCAACGTCGGCTGACGAAGACGAAGGAATGAACAACGGGGAAATGTTCTACCTAAGACTTTACGACGCAAGCGAGGGCACATACCTAGAATTCCAAAGCCCATTGAATGTCATTCCATTCGAGGGTTGGTACTCAAACAACGGAGCGCCTCTAATCGGCTATGACGACAGTAACACATTGTACAACTGGCTGACAATAGATCTTACATTCGACCTTTTGACTACAGATATCTGTACAGCTGCAGATCCTATCGTCCTTGACGACTTCACTTACCCAACGGGAGGTGTTTACGAAGGCCCAGGAATTGTAGACGGAACTTTTGATCCTTCGGTGGCAGGTGTTGGAACTCACCTTTTAACGTATGAGTACTCACTTTCTGTACTTGAGTACGAGATAAGCGTATATGAGTTTGGGATAAGCGCAACAGTTGTTGATCCACTTTGTAATGGTGACAACAATGGATCTATTGAAGTAGTAAATGGAGGAGGATTTGAGCCGCTTTCTATAGATTCATTTGGCGAGGACTTAGAACATCTTTCTGCAGGCGATTACAATGTAACAGCAACTGATGATCTTGGGTGTATTGCGAGCACAAGTGCAACTCTTGTGGAGAATGATGTGCTCGTGCAATCAGTTAGTTCGACAGATGTACTTTGTAATGGAGATGCTACTGGAACATCTGTAACGGTTGCTAGCGGTGGTACTGGAGAGTACGATGTTGATTGGGGTGAGGGTGTTGATCCTGATGCTTTGGTCGCAGGCGACTATTCTGTTACTACAACAGATACTAATGGATGTTCAACTGTGGAAGCTTTCACTGTCAACGAGCCTGAAGTGCTTACGTTTGAGACTGTAGTTGAAGAGGTGAATTGCGCAGGCGAAACCTCAGGTACCATCTCTATCGAGATAACTGGTGGTGTTGAGGGATATACAACTGATTGGGGCGATGAAGATCCCAATGCAGTTGCTACAGGTGAATACACTGTTTCAGTGACAGATGGTAACGGATGTACGAGTTCGCAGGTTATTTCAGTGGACGAACCACTAGCACTTACTTCTCAGGTTAATGTATCACATGTACTTTGTAACGGTGGTTCTGACGGTACTGCAGAAGTAGAAGTTAATGGAGGTACTGGTGAGTATTCTATCGATTGGGGCGACGCTGATCCTTCTGCGCTTGTTGCTGGATCTTACAGCGTGAGTATTGCAGACGACAACGGTTGTTCTACTACTAGCGATTTCGAAATCACTGAGCCAACTGCTCTAGAAAGCACACATTCTGTCACTGATATACTTTGTTACGGTGATGCTACAGGAAGTGTTGTGGTGGAATATTCTGGTGGAACTGGTGAGTTGGTAATTGAATACATGGACTTTGATCCTGCTGCTCTTGTCGCTGGAGGATATCAGTATTCAGTAACTGATGAACACGGTTGTGTCCTAACTCAGAGTTTTGACATAGCAGAGAATGACGAATTAGTGATGAACTACTCTTCAGAAGATGTCGTTTGTTACGGAGAATCAAACGGATCTGTCTCGATCAATATTAGTGGAGGAGTTGAGCCTTATGAGAGTGTTTGGGTTGGTGGTGTAGATTCAGACAATCTTGCTGCTGGCAACCACTACGTTGAGATAAGTGATGCAGTTGGATGTTCTACATTGTTTACTGTAACTGTTGATCAGCCAGAGCCATTGAGTGCACTTGTAGTTGCTGAAAATGCTACTTGTATTTCAGGTCTTGGAAGCGTCTCTTACTCGGTTTCAGGTGGTAGCAACAGCTATATAGCTAACTGGGGTGGACTAGATCTCCAGAACACTCCTGTTGGTTCTCATAACTACCACATCTCAGATAGTAATGGTTGTGAGGTTTCAGGGACTACAACAGTTTACCCTCCTACTGGAGTTTGTGGTTGTACTATTCCTGAGGCTTCAAATTACTTGCCAAACGCAACTGAGTACGACGGTCTGTGTGAATTCGATAATGTAATGTCAGACTGTCCAGCCGACATGAATCTGGATGGAGTTATCGGTCTTCAAGACCTTCTAATCCTTCTTGCTGGTTACGGTTCTTACTGCGAGTAATACTTACAGCTCTTCTGTAAAAACGTACAGAAGCATGTGAGTCTTCTTCTTGGAGTTTAATTCTCCAGGTCCTGTGTAGATGTAATTTACCTTTAATTCTGGATGTTCTGTTTTGAAGGTATTTATGGTCTTTTCCCAAACAAGCTTATCTGCTAAGAAGGGAAAATCAAACTTGTACACTCCGTCTATTACTTCTACTCCATTTACTGCTGTGTCAACATTATCGAATGTGTGACTAGAAAAATTTCTGATAGAGAACGAAGCACAAATTGTAAGTATTACGCCGACAATTATTGCTGCTGAAGCGCCCTGGGTGCCGTTGATGCGGGCGGTTTGGACTTCATCATTTGCAACATGCTTAAACACGACCCATGAAGCAATCAAGACTATCCAAAACAATCCATGCTCCAACAATTGGAACCTATCTCCGAAGACTTGATCGCCAATAGAGAACAGTGCAAACAACGTCATCGAAGAAAAAATCGCGCGGAAGAACCACTTCTCCATTAGGCCCTCCTCGCCCTTGGCAAATAGCACTAAAGAAACTAGGTAGAAAACGAAGTTGAGTACTTCAAGTGCTGAAATGCCGGCAAGTGCAATGGTTGCAAAAATTGGATTCTTCAATCCTAGAGATGCAAAGAATTTTATGAATAGTGCATAGAAATCCTTTCCAACCCATAGGTAGTACACGTCGGGGATGATCTTATCCATTACGCTCAATCCCCAGAAGCAAGTCCAAAACACAAGGACAGCCAATCTTATGATATTCTTCTCTTTCATTACTTATCCTCCGTTACGATGTAAAAAATCAGACTGTCTGCCTTCTTAAGTCTGAGCGGGTTGGGTACAGTGTAAATCTGTACAATTCGTTTTGCAGGGTTGGCGTCCTTGAACATTTGGACTGAACCTTCGAACACTGTGCTTCCTCCCAAGAATGGGAAGCTCACCTTGTAGAGATTGTCCCCAACTTGAACCGATTCTATTGCAGTCGTTCGGCGGTAAAAATAATCCTCGTTGTAGCTGAAAATCGAAGCGCTAGTCACGATTACTAAAACCAGAGCGACGATGGATGCGAGTGATTTTTGGGCTCTTGAAAGATGCAATTCATCACCCGTGTCAACCTCTAATTTGTTATACACAACCCAAGACACCATGGTGATGAACCAAAAAAGCGTATGCTCCAACAACTCGAATCTATCGCCAAAAATATGATCGCCAATAGAGAAAATCGTGAAGGTCACAAGTGTCAATACTATGCCTACGAAGTACCAAGATCTCGCAGCCTCAGTTCGCTTTTTCAAAAAGTGAAACAAGGCTCCTGTAAAGAAAACGCAGGCAAAAATCTCCAGGCCAGCAGCAACGATAAGCGCTGCATCAGCTATCATCGGCGAGTCAAGACCCGCTGAAGCGAAGAATTTTTGGAATTGAGCAAACCGATCGCGACCAACCCAAAGAAACATACTTCCCCCTATCAGCTTATCCACCACATTGAATAGCCAAAATATCGACCAATAAACAAGTATCGAAAACCGAATCAGCTGATTTGTAGTAACATTATTTTTTATCCCTGATGTATTCATTTCAGTTGTAATTACTGGTCTACAATGTACAAAGCCAATTTTTGATGAAAACGATTTATAAAATTGCTATTATCACTTCAAGGGGTGACTCACAGGGATTGTAAACAAAACAAATGGCATAGACGAGGGTCTACACCGTTTGAATTCAATTATATCGAGATCGATTTATTTACCACATATTAAAAGTATAAGACCAATCACCTACTGATATTGTGGCTTGGTTATCACATTCTCCATCGCCATAATCTAATGATCTTGTATCAACTCCATCTGGATTAATCTCTAAAACTCCTTGCTTAATCCACTTGCAATCCAATGAGACTATTAGTGGATCAATGATATCCATCGTAAAGTTCAAACCATTGCGATTTACACCTGAAGCAGAACCCGTGAGAGAATAAGCATCATCTAAAATTCCTGGAATACCATCACTTAAAAATGTAGTTGATTCACCGACTATCCACTCTTTGTTTCTTTCTGAATTCCATGTTGCAAATTCGCCATCAGGATCTGTTACCTTTCCATCAACAATGCTAATATCAAAATTTGTATTACCCTCAGCATTGATTCCATTATTAGTTACAGTTTTAACTCCTTCAATCAAATATCCATTTAAAGTATAGTTATTGGGTGTTGTCGTCAAAACTGCCCCCTCATCCCTATACAATCCTGTAGCTTGAATTTCAATTGAACCAGTTCTTATGTTACCTAACAAATCAGCAACACCATCTCCAAAATCAATAGTAAGTACTTTAGGAAATGTCATATCAGGAAACGGAGGATCAACACTAACTACTACTCCACTTCCATAAAGTACTTCAAACACATTTCCAGGTTCGTTTTCCTTAAGAGCGTCCTCAGTAATTTTTTGGATTTCATTAAATCCAACTTCAACCATTGCCACATCTTGTGTAGTTGTTGAATCCTTGTTAGTACCCATTCTACCACAAGAAGCGAATATTAGTGAAGCAAGAATTGCAAATAGAAAAATTCTTTGCATAATAAATTTTTGTTTTAAAATGAATACAAATACAAAAACGCCGAACCAAAGAGATTATGATTCGGCGTTTTTAAAAGATTGTTATAATTACGCTTCCCCTCCCTTAGACCAATCAAAGCAAAGAAGATCGTTTGATGCCTGTTTAGGGTGAGAACAACTACTTGTATTGTGATTAGAACAATTAGAGCAAGATGATGATTTTGTAATGCTCACCTTGAGGTTGTGACTCTCACAAGTGTTGTTTAAATCGACAACAACATTGTGTACACTACAATTAAAATTCTTCTCCAAGTTGTTACAATTCGTGCAAGAGTTTACTGTTTCTAAAGCCATGATTTCTAGATTTTACCCTTGCAAATTATTATTTCATTTGTTTAGAATCAATATAAATATCTAATTACCATCTATTTATAATTAGACCAAATAAAGCTAACTTCACTTCATGAAAAAATATCTGAATAAAAGAAACATTGGACGATTGTTAATTGTGCTTCTTGTTTTGGCTCAATTTAAAAGGATTGATAAGACACCTGGAGATACAAATCCAGACAATGACTTTTTAGTTTTAGAAGAAGCTCCTGAAGAAATTGCTTCAATATTTAAAACTGCATGTTATGATTGCCATTCGAACTCAACAAACTACCCTTGGTATAGCAATATTGCTCCTGTAAGCTGGTGGTTGAAAAGGCATGTTAGAATGGGAACCATGAAGCTTAACTATTCAGAGTGGGGTACATTTTCAGAAAGCAAAAGGGAGCATAAAAAAGAAGAGAGTGCGGACTATGTGGGAAAGGGGTGGATGCCCATTGGTCCATACAAAATCACACACCCTGAAGCTAGACTTACGGATGAGCAACGAGAGATGCTTGTAAATTGGCTGAACCCTACTGAATAGCATACCTTTGCTCAAGCAAATGAGCGAAGAAAGCAATCTAAATAACGACCTACCTGAAGGACACAAGGCTGGATTTGTAAACATAGTAGGATCTCCAAACGTAGGTAAGAGTACGCTGATGAATAAGCTCGTTGGCGAAAGATTGAGCATTATTAATTCTAAAGCCCAAACCACTCGCCACCGCATCATGGGAATGGTAAACGAGCCTGAATACCAAATCGTTTACAGCGACACCCCAGGAGTGCTAGATCCAGCATACAAACTTCAAGAAGGAATGATGAAGTTTGTCAAAACTGCTCTACAAGATGCAGACGTTTTACTACTTGTAACTGACATCTACGAGGATTGCATTGCTCACGCTGCTACTCTTGAGAAAATCGCAAACATGGATGTCCCTTTAATTGTTCTGATCAATAAAATTGATTTGGGCGATCAGGACAAAGCGGTGGAAAGGATGAAGTATTGGAAGGAGCAAATTCCTCGAGCTCAAATTGCTGCTATAAGCGCTCTACACAATTTCAATATTGACTGCATACTAGACATGATTGTTAGTGATTTGCCAGAGGGGCCACCTTTCTTCCCCAAGGATGAGTTGACTGACAAACCCATGAGGTTCTTCGTTTCTGAGATCATTCGCGAGAAAATTCTAACTCACTTCAAGCAAGAAATTCCATATAGCTGTGAAGTAGTTGTAGAAGACTATAAAGACGAACCTGAAATCTGTAAAATAAGAGCCGAAATCAGAGTTGCAAGGGATTCGCAAAAGCAAATCGTAATTGGAGCTCAGGGCCGAATGATAAAGCGTGTTGGAACGGATGCCAGAAAAGATATGGAGTCCTTCTTAGGCAAAAAAGTTTACTTAGACCTGTACGTTAGAGTTGATAAAGATTGGAGGAATGACGAGAAGAAACTGAAAAGGTTTGGCTACTTTGATTAATTAAGCTGTGATATACTTCCCAAACGCCAAAATCAATTACGGGTTGAGAATACTCAACCGTCGTGAAGATGGCTATCACAATCTTAAAAGTGCATTTATTCCCATTGGTTGGTCCGATGTACTCGAAGTGAATATCGACCCTGACATCACTAATGACAATTTAAAGTTCACAGTTAAAGGAATTGAAATTGAAGGGGATTTAGAAAACAACCTAGTTGTAAAAGCTCACGAACTATTAAAAGAGGATTTTGATCTTCCGGGATTAGAAGCAGTACTATTAAAAAACATTCCAACAGGTGCTGGACTTGGCGGAGGAAGCTCTGACGGTAGCTTCATGCTAAAAGCAATAAACCAACTTTGCGATCTTAATCTGACGAACGAGCAACTAGAAACCTACGCCGCTAAACTTGGAAGTGACTGCCCGTTTTTTATAAAAAACAGACCTGCTCTTGTAACTGGCAGAGGAGAAATTTTAGAAGAATTAGAATGTCAGATTCAAAGCAAGGAAATTTTATTGATTCACCCTGGGATTGGTGTAAGCACATCTGAAGCTTTCGCTCTACTCACTCCAAATCCCACTCCACTAGACTACTCTCAACCATCAACCATCATCAACGATTTCCAAGATTCAGTTTGTGCCAGGGTTCCAGTAGTTCAGGAAGCTCTAGGTTTTCTAAAAAATCATGGAGCTGAATTCACTCAAATGACTGGTAGTGGATCTGCAGTTTACGGCCTATTTAAAATTGGTTCCGTTAATGGACTTGAGCTAGTTTCAAAAGCTGAGTCAATAGGTTGGAAAGCCTACTTCGGCGCCTTCTTATAAATCGCATAACCAAGTCCTGCGAATAGTACGTTTGGCAACCACGCTGCTATAAATTGTATTGCATCCTGACCGTATGGCAACCATGCTGGCACCTCTGCTGTTGCAGCATAAACTGTAATCAGTCTAGAAGCGAAAACGAACGTAAATCCAATAAGGACAGCAGCAAACAGATGTACTCCCAGCCCTCCCCTTTGCTTGCGTGCAGCTATTCCAACTCCAATAAAAGTCAAAACAAAAATCGCGAAGGGTGTTGCAGTTCTTGAATACCTAGCTAATAAGAGTGCACTGATATCTGCTCCCTTAAGCCTCGATTCTGCTATGTGATCATTCAACTCAGATGTAGTCATCGCTTTTACAACTGTTTTTCTCTGCGCAAAGTCTTCAATCCTCATTGGAAGAACTGTGTCTATCCTATTGACGAACTTAAATGACTCTGTTCCATCCTTATTGAATTCTCTTATTCCAACATTAATCAATCTCCACAAACTGTCCTGAGGGACCCATGTTCCTTTTGCAGCGACTATTCGCTGTTCGAGTTTATCATCATCTCCCCATCTTTCCATTTGGAACTTATATCCCGTCATTCTGCTATAAGTAATGCTCCTGAAGTACGCTACTGTGCCTGGAGCGACTTCTCTGTACATGTTTTGGTCTTTTACATGGAAATTGACATGTACCCATTGAACCTCAAAATCGTGCTTATCCTTATTGGCAATTGGCACGGCGTAATGAGTCAACACAAGAGAAAACGCTACTAATATGGACGCAGCAATGAAATAAGGCCTCAACAACCTGGGGAAAGACATCCCACCACTTAGCATTGCGATGATTTCCGTTTGCTGAGCGAGCCTACTGGTAAACCAAACTATGGTCAAGAAAACGATAAACCCACTCAGGAGATTTGCGAAATAAAAACTGAATGCCAAGTAGTACTTAACTGTACCCCAAAACGGAGCATCATTGGTTATCATTCTCCCTATATTCTCAACTAAGTCAAAAACAACTGCTACAACACAGAAAGCTCCCAACATGAAAAAGAATGTTGAGAGGAACTTTTTAATTATGTACCAATCGAGTTTATTCATGTTAGATTTTGGCACTCAGTTGCAATACCATTTTATCCTTCCATTCAGAAAAATCGCCTGCAATGATGTGCTTCCTCGCCTCCCTCACTAAGTCCAAATAAAACACCAGGTTATGTAAGCTTAAAATGTTCAAAGCAAGTATTTCATTAGCCCTCAGCAAATGCCTAACGTAAGACTTGCTGTACATCTTGTCCACCTCAGCTGATCCAGCTGGATCAATAGGTGAAAAATCCTGCTCCCACTTTTTATTCTTGATATTCATCACACCATTCCAAGTGTAAACTGTGCCTGTTCTTGCATTACGTGTAGGCATAACGCAATCAAACATATCTACACCAAGAGCAATGTTCTCAAGAATGTTTACTGGTGTGCCCACTCCCATTAAATACCTTGGTTTATCCTCTGGCAAAATCCCACAAACAAGCTCACTAGTTTCATACATTTCCTCTGCAGGCTCACCCACACTCAATCCTCCAATAGCATATCCAGCTGCTTCTACTCCGGCAATATATTCAGCACTCTCCTTTCGCAAATCAGCATAACCTCCTCCTTGCAAGATTGGAAAGAGTTCTTGATTGTGTCCATATAAGGGCTCAGTTTCAGCAAGCCTTGCGACACATCTATCTAGCCATCTATGGGTGCGGTCCATGGAGTTTTTGGCATACTGCTTAGTGCAAGGATAAGGAGGGCACTCATCAAAAGCCATGATGATATCCGCACCAATAGTTCTCTGAATATCCATCACATTTTCTGGAGTAAAAGTCAATTTATCCCCATTGATATGATTCCTAAACTCAGCACCTTCTTCAGTTAATTTCCTATTGTGCGAAAGACTATAAACCTGGTATCCGCCACTGTCTGTCAGAATAGGCATATCCCAATTCATATACTTGTGCAATCCCCCTGCCTTCTGCATGGTATCCATCCCAGGCCTCAAGTACAAGTGATAAGTATTGCCCAAAATGATATCAGCCCCCACCTCGTTTTTAAGTTGAGGTTGACTCACAGCCTTAACCGACCCAAGCGTACCCACAGGCATGAAAATCGGAGTCCTAATTTCACCGTGATCCGTTGTCAATGTCCCAGCTCTAGCACTTGAACTAGCGTCCTTTGCTTCTAACTTAAAATTCACTTGATATACCTCTCGTTTATAATTACACAAATGTAACTTGTGTGCATGGTATTACTAGGCACCTTTATCAATACAATTACTGTTGCCACAGGATCTTCCTTAGGTTTATTCGCTGGAAGGAAGATTAGCAATAAAGCCCAAACCAACATTGTAACCATATTTGGCCTGTTCACCCTTGCCATCAGCATTGACATGATGAGCAATATGAACGAGCCCATCAATATTTTCCTTGCATTAGTTTTAGGTGCACTATTGGGCGTATCATTACAGCTTCACAATAGATTTACAAAGTTCGCTGAGAGGTATGATGTTGAAGGTGAGCAAAGCGTAAGCAACGCTTTTATAAAAGCAACTATGCTTTTCTGTGTAGGAGGAATGACCATCATTGGGTGTATGAACGAAGGCTTGGATGGAGACTACAATCTGATCATGATAAAGTCCGTTATGGACCTTATCAGTTCATTTTTTTTAGCATCAGCACTTGGGCGAGGGGTTTTGTATTCAGCATTAGGAGTACTTACAATTCAAGGTCTCTTAACTGTTTCATTCTTCATCATTGGACATTACCTAGTAGATATTATATCTATGTCATTGATTACCGATCTTACTGCAACAGGAGGAATTTTACTCCTTGCTTTAGGTTTAGATCTAGTGGGAATTAAGAAGTTCCAAATGCTTGACCTTCTACCTTCACTAGCTATTCTTCCAATTATACACCACCTGCACAAAGCTATATTTTAATGAAGAATAGGATATTTCATTTTGCTGGATCTATTGCAGTACTTGGTGTGCTGACATTCGGATACTTGCAATACAAGGGATACCTAACTGACATTAAAAATTCATTAAAAAACAAATCTTCTTCTGGTACAGCACTCAGCAATTATGGGGAAGATGTGAAAATTGCAGCCATGGAGTTTGACCTCCCATATTCATACTTAATGGCTTTGATTCAACTAGAATGTGGGGGTAAAAAACCAGCGGGGTCTCGTTATGAAAAACACGTATTCAAACGTCTAAAAGATGTAAGAGACGGCAACAGAGATAACTATGAAAATGTAACACCTAGACACCTGGAAGACGCTAGTGATGCTGCTTTGAAAAACCTTGCTACTTCCTGGGGACCTTTTCAATTAATGGGATATAAATGCATCTTATTAGATGTGAAAATCAAAGATATTAGAGGAGAGGAAAGTGTGTATTATGGAGCTAAATGGATAGATTTGGCTTACGGAGAACGACTGAGGAAAAATGAGTTTAAGGATTGCTTTCACATCCACAATACAGGAAGGCCGTATCCAAGAAATGGAAAGCCTACAACTCATGATCCCCAGTATATCCCAAGGGGGTTATCAGCTATAGAGGAATACAATGCCAGCGAATAAATACGCATTACTTAGATATAGGATCATCGACAGATGTATATCAAATAGATCTTTTCCTACTAAAGAGGATTTGAGATCTGCTTGTGAGGAAGCTTTGTATGGGTCAGATGGTGAAAACATCAGTATTTCAACTATTGAGAAAGATATTTGGGCTATGCGTAATGAATCCGAGTTAGGGTATTACGCACCTATTGCGTATCACAGGGATCAAAGAGGGTATTATTATGAAGAGGACGACTATAGCATCAATGAAGTAAGCCTTAACGAAGAAGATTTAGAAGCAATTCGTTTTGCCACAAACACACTTATCCAGTTTAGAGATCTCCCATTATTCAAGCAGTTTGACCAAGCTATTGGTAAAATTGCTGATAGGCTGAGCGTTGCTCCTGATCTGGACACCTCCGGAGTAGAAAGTTTCATGCAGTTTGAATCAACTCCTTCAACTAAAGGATCTCATCACCTTGCACCTTTATTAAATGCTATAAAAGAGAAGAAAAAGGTTGAATTGAAATACCAAAAATTTTCAGACTCCACTTCTACTCAATATTTACTCAATCCTTATTTACTAAAGGAATACAGAAACAGATGGTATTTACTTGCTTGGGATGAAAATAAGGAATCGATAAGAACATTTGGGTGTGATAGAATAGTTGAAGTAAAAGTGAGCGAAAGAACTTATTCTGAAATCAATTTTAATTCTGAAGAGTATTTCAAGCACGCAATTGGCATTACAGTAATTGATGACTCTCCTCCTATCAAAGTTGTTTTTAAATGCAGTGAAATTTTAGCTAGTTATTTAAACTCACAACCATTACATGCATCTCAAAAGGTTGAAAGCATTAATGGTGAACATAGTGTAACATTAAATGTTTTAGTAACATTTGAATTAGTGCAATGGCTTCAGGGATTTACTGATGAGGTCACAGTTATTGAACCTCTTCACTTAAGAGATAAACTTTCTGAAAAGCTAGTAAAAGCAGCTAAAAAGTATAATTAAATCGATTTTATTTTCGCAACGTAAATACATTGCGTAGTGGCAATTGTGATTTGTATTGTAAACAAATCATAAGCCATGTCAATTCCACTCAACACATTAAGGCCCAACTCTATTTCAATAAACAATCTTGTTGAAGCAAGATTATGGATAGATTCATTTCCACGACCACTTGGTTTTAGTCCATATGCTTGGAGCTCAACAAAAAGGATTGCTCTTGAAGTATGGAAGAGCTTCTTTACAGGCCAAAAGTTTAATAGAACTTTAAATTTTATGCACCCTACATTTTACTCTATGATTAGAACTCCTGAAGGATTTCCAATTTTGAAAGAAAAATCTATAAGAGGACTGTGTTAATTATTTGGAAATCTTTGGGTTTCGTCGTAGGTTTATTGCCACTTATCGAAGTTTTTCGGTATTTTGTCGCAGATTTAGCCAATGACACGAAATCCATCTATAACTCAACTTTCTATTATGAAAGAGCTTCAGGCCCTAATAAACAAGGGTTCTGACAGGGGTGATTTACCTGGAGGTGTCATTTTATCTTTTGCCGGTCCTATATCTGAATCTTCTTCTAAAGCAATTGTAACTCTAACTGAAAATGCCGTGACGCAATGCGGTTCTCCACGAGCTGAAATTCTTAGAGCAAAGAGCGTTGTAGCAGAAAGTCTCAACAACATCCTCAATCATGGTTGGATAGATGATAAGGGTGAAACACTTCTATACACGATTTTAGAATGCTCTGAAAACGGTTTGATTTTGAATTGCGGTTGTTTTATTGACGATGATTTGTCTAGTCAATTTGAAGCTAAAATCAATGAGGTTAACACTTGGAGTGTTTCAGGCTTAAGGAAAAGGTCAGTTGAATTGCTATGTAAGACTGAAAAACTCGATGGCGATCAGCCTGGATTGAGTATGATCAATATTGCACTCAATTGCAAGAGACCAATAAATTACAAGGTGACAAAAAAGGAAGGTGGCATAAACCTATTTAGCGTTAGCATGACGGTAAATCACGCAATCTGCTAAGTCTTTCTCACCTGCTTTTTAGCTGCAGGAAATAATATATTATTTAAAATAAGTCTATACCCGGGAGAATTAGGGTGAAGGTTTAAATCTGTTGGCGGATCATTTACCATATGTTGATAGTCCTCTGGATCATGACCACCGTAATATGTCCATTGGCCAAGTCCCATTTCTCCATGTATGTACTTTGCCGTTGGTAGATTTCTATTATCTCCCATAATGGTCACATCTGATCTAATAAATTCTTTGCGGAAAGAAGTTGTTTGTCCCATGAAACCCGCAATTACCCTCTCATGACTCTGAGTCAACATAGTAGGAACTATATCCCACTTCGCTGAAAAATCGAATAGAGTAAAGAAATCATTGATGGGTTTAATTGCTCTATGATCAGTTGTTCCATCAATTTCAGAAAACTCATATACAAGTGGGTTCATCTCTAAATTGTAATCTTGGAACGCCAATGCTTTATTGAAATTCAATTTTCCTGTAGCACCAGGATCAGAAGGATCGCCATCAAACATAGGCTCACAGATATCTACTTCATCAGCAGCCAACGCTATATCGAAAGAATCTGTACCGGAACACATTGTAAATAGGAAGCCACCTCCAATGACAAAGTTTTTAATACTCAGAGCAACTTCCCTCTTCATTTCGCTAACCTTTTGGAATCCCATAATTTGTGCAGAAGCATTTTGAGCCTCGACTTCTTCTTGATACCAAGCAGCTGATCTATAAGCCCTATAGAATTTACCAAACTGACCTGTAAAGTCTTCGTGATGTAGGTGTAGCCAATCGTATTTGGGCAGTTCGCCATCGATTACTTCCTGATCGTAGATTATATCGTAGGGTATTTCAGCGTAAGTCAAAACTAGTGTTACAGCATCATCCCACGGAAGTTTGCCAGCAGGACTATATACTGCTACTCTTGGCGCAACTTCCAACTTTACACTTTCCATATTTATCTCAGGATGAGATATTTCATCGAGAATCGCTGAAGCTTGAACGTCAGCTATAACTTGATGAGAAACACCTCTGATTACACATTGGTTTTGTATTTGCTCGAGGTTGGGAAGCAAAAAACTTCCACCTCTGTAATTCAGTAACCATTCTGCAGGAATCTCTCTTTCTAAAGCCCAAAATGTAATCCCATAAGCTTTGAGATGATTAGTTTGGGTGTCGTCCATAGGAATTAAAATCATAGACGCTTGGATTGTGAAAACCCAAAACATTAAGGCCCCAAGTAAAGTGATTTTAGAACGGAGACCCATCATCCATATCATCATTCATCTTTGATCCTCTAGTAATTGTCCCTCCATCAGCGAAAGCTGTGTTTGGAGATATCGCATCAAAGCCTTCATCAGCAAATGTGTTGTAGTTTGTGAATTTTGCAAGTCGAGCAATGAATTTCATGTTCACAGTTCCTAGAGCACCATGCCTGTGTTTTGCAATAATGAATTCAGCCAAACCATTTGTGTCTAATCCTTCCTCGTGCTCAGTGAATCCATAATATTCTGGTCTGTAGATAAATGAAACTAAATCGGCATCCTGCTCAATCGCACCACTCTCACGTAAGTCTGAAAGCATGGGTCTCTTATCACCTCCCCTTGTTTCTACCATACGACTAAGCTGAGAAAGTGCTATGATAGGAATATCCAATTCCTTAGCTATTGATTTTATTGATCTCGATATAGATGAGATTTCTTGCTCTCTGTTACCACCGTTAATACTTCCTCCTTGCATTAACTGTAAGTAATCAATAACAACCATATCTATGCCGTGCTGTTGTTTCATTCTTCTGCACTTTGCCCTTAATTCGAAGACATTCAATCCTGGTGTATCATCAATGAATAACGGAGCCTTTGAAAGCTTTCCAATTCTGTCGTGCAATTGTTGGTATTCGTGATCCTCAAGATTCCCTTTTCTGAATTTGTCAGAACTAATTTCAGTTTCTGCAGCAATCAATCTTTGAACTAACTGTACAGATGACATCTCTAATGAAAATACTGCACAAGGGATTCCTTCATCTACAGAAACGTTTCTACACATCGTTAAAACAAAAGCCGTCTTACCCATACCTGGTCTTGCAGCTAGCACAATCATATCAGATCTCTGCCATCCACCTGTAACTTTATCAAGCTCGGCAAATCCAGATGGAATTCCGCTCACACCACTATCATTAGATCTAGCTTTATCAATGTAATCAATAGCCTTCTTAACAACTGATCTCATTTCCTCAAAACTCTTCCTAATATTCCCTTCAGCTACCTCAAAAAGACCTGATTCAGCTTCATCAAGTAGATCAAAAACATCTGTCTTTTCATCAAATGCCTTTTCAATAATGTTGCTAGAAACTCTAATAAGCTCTCTTTGAATATGCTTTTGAGAAATTATCCTTGCGTGAAATTCAACGTTAGCTGTACTAGCAATTCTTGTTGTAAGATTTGCAACTGCATATGATCCTCCAACTAATTCTAGTTCACCAGACTGCTTTAGAGCAGATGTAACAGTAAGTAGATCGATAGGTTCTGAATCATTAAACAGCTTCTGAATGATTGCATAAATTTTTTGGTGCGCTGGCTTATAAAAACTCTTAGAATCCAAAACATCAATAACAGCATTCACTGCATCAGCTTCGAGCATCATAGCACCTAAAACTGCCTCCTCTAAATCAACCGCCTGAGGAACCACCTTGCCATGAGTATGTGTTGGGGCTGAAGTGGCTGTAGTAAAGCTTGGCTTTACAGAAAGGCGTTCGGTTGTATTAGACATTTATCTGCAGAAATAAGATTGGAGAAGCAAGTTACAGTTTTAAAGCTAAGACTTCTGTTTGGCTTTTTGCACATTTTCTCATCAACGTTTTAAACAAGTGAAAAACTCTGATTAGTTTTACATCATGAGCAAAATGCTTCAATATCCAACGTCCAAACCAGACTACCATGTTGCTCTTTCTTTGAGCTTGGTTTTACTTGGGTTTAACGGGAAAAATATTGAAGTTTTACTGGCCAAAAGTATAAACCCAGAGTACGAAGGACAGCTTTTTCTACCATCCCAAAACCTACTTACAAACGAAGACTTCACTGCTGTAGCAGCTAATATGTTCAGTCGTTTATTCGGATATAATCCAGAGGTTCTTGAACAGCTCAAAGCATTTGGCAATGTTTCTAGAGCTAGAGGCGGAAGAGTGGTAAACATCGCTCATTATGCATTGGTTAAAACTTCAGACTTTAAAGCTGAAGAATGGAGTAAGCATGGAATGCACTGGTGTAACATTGAGAAAGTTCCTGAGTTAGCTTTTGACCATAACGATATAATCAATTTTGCTAGGGAAAGATGGGAGAGAAGAGTAAGGAGAAGACCTGTTGGCTTCGATATGCTACCACCAGAATTTACAATTGGTCAACTCATCAAACTCTACGAGAAAGCACTCAACATCAAAATTGACAAGAGAAATTTTCGCAAAAAAGTATTTAAGACTAAGCTTCTTGAAGAATTAGGGCGCAAGGCTGACGGAAAATCATTTGGCCAACAAAAGGGTAGTCAATTGTTCTCTTTCAATAAGAAAGCTTACGATAAAATGAAGGGTAGTGAATACCCTTTCCAGTTTTAGGCTAAACCAAAAGCAGCCTTTACTTCATCAACCTTGTCTAACTTCTCCCAAGGGAATAGTTCTACTTCAACCTCAACTTTCTCTCCTCCAGTGAAAGCCTCGAAAGTTTTCACAACAACCTCATTCTTCCTTCCCATGTGTCCGTATGAAGAAGTTTCAGAATATATAGGTGATCTCAAGTTGAATCTTTGCTCAATTGCATAAGGTGTCATTGGGAAAATAGACCAAATCTTTTCAGCGATCTCACCATCAGTCATATCCACATTAGACTTCCCGTAAGTATCCACATAAAGTCCAACTGGTTCAGCAACACCAATTGCGTAAGCAACCTGCACTAACACTTCATCACATACTCCTGCAGCAACTAAGTTTTTAGCAACGTGTCTTGTAGCATATGCAGCAGACCTATCAACTTTAGAAGGATCCTTCCCACTAAATGCTCCACCACCGTGCGCACCCTTACCACCGTAAGTATCTACTATGATTTTTCTTCCTGTAAGACCAGTGTCTCCATGAGGTCCACCAATCACAAATTTTCCAGTAGGATTAACGTGCAACTTATGGTCACCCTTGAATAAAGCTTGGACTCTTTCACTCATTTGGGCTACAACTCTAGGAATAAGAATATCGCTAACATCTTGCTTAATCTTAGCCAAAATCTTTTCATCACTATCCTCAAACCCATCATCGTGTTGGGTAGAAATCACAACCGCTTCTATTCTCTCAGGAGTTCCATCGTCTGAATATTGAACAGTTACCTGGCTTTTAGAATCAGGTCTCAAATAAGTCATCACATTCCCTTCTCTTCTAATTTCAGCAAGCTCCGAAAGTAATCTGTGACTTAGCTCTAAAGGCAAAGGCATGTAGTTATCAGTTTCCTTACATGCGTAGCCAAACATCATCCCCTGATCTCCAGCCCCTTGATCCTCAGGGTTAGTTCTTTCAACACCTTGGTTTATGTCAGAAGATTGTTCGTGTATTGCGCTAAGTACGCCACAAGATTCAGCGTCGAATTTGTATTCACTCTTTGTGTACCCAATTCTACGAATCTCATCTCTAGCTATTCGTTGAACATCAAGATATGCTTGAGTCTTTACCTCTCCAGCAAGAACAACTTGTCCTGAAGTGACCAAAGTTTCACAAGCAACTTTACTACTTGGATCAAATGCCAAAAAGTGATCAATCAATGCATCTGATATAGCATCTGCTACTTTATCTGGGTGCCCCTCTGAAACCGACTCTGATGTGAAAAAATAACTCATTAAAAAAAGTGAAATATTAGAACAAAGTTAAAGCAAGTATTAATTTTATTGCTAAATAAAATTTTAAGAATTTAATTATGATTACTAAAGATCAAGTTGAGCAAGCCCAGACTAATTGGGGAAATGGTGTAGTAAAAGTCGGAAGTCTAAAAAATGATTTTCAAGAGTGTGAATCGTTTACAAATAGCTTTCTAGAGAATTTGTATAATTTTCAAAATGGCACTGTTTTATTTAAACCAACTAAATGTGCTCACGAACAATTTAGAGCGACAAAACAAGAAGCTTTATCATACTTTATAGCTGGAGAAAACCGAACTTGTCAAGAAGATAAAGGATTTGCTATCCAACCATGGACTAGAGTAAGGTTTGAAAATACTGGTATGATTTTAGAAAAAGATCGTGCTATAGCTATGGGAAATTACTTTTTTACAGACACAGAAGGAAATGAAGCAAAAGTGGAATATACATTTGGTTACAAACTTATTAAGGGAAGTTTGAAAATTGATCTACATCACTCGTCATTCCCATATAATCCATAATTAGAAAAAACAACCTTACTTCTTTCTAAAGAACAATCTTATTGAAACCCCTGCAAGATCGTATTGCTCTCTGATTTTATTCTCGAGGAATCGCTTGTAGGGGTCTTTTATGTACTGTGGCAGATTACAGTAAAAAGCAAAGGTTGGCGTTTGAGACGGAAGTTGAGTCACATACTTAATCCTAACGTATTTCCCCTTGTAAGTTGGAGGTGGATTGTACTCTACAATTGGCAACAAAAAGTCATTCAATTCACTGGTAGAAATCTTCCTGCTTCTATTGTGATATACTTCAAGCGCAGTTTCAAGAGCTTTAAAGATCCTTTGACGCTTCAAGTTTGAAGTAAATATTATCGGCACATCTGTAAAAGGAGCAATCTTCTCGCGAATCTTCTCCTCATAAGCTGCCATAGTGCTATTATCCTTCTCGATTTTATCCCACTTATTTACTACAATCACTACTCCCCTGTAGCTATCTACTACCTGCCAAAATATGTGCTGATCCTGCTTCTCCATCCCATCCTCAGCATCGATTAAGAGTAAGCATACATCACTTTGGTCTATTGCCTTTACAGTTCTAACAGTTGAATAAAATTCTAAATTATCCTCAATCTGTTTCTTCTTTCTTAAACCCGCTGTATCTATGATTTCAAAATCAAAACCAAACATATTATAGCGTGTATGCACACTATCTCTAGTAGTTCCTGCTATATCAGTAACGATATTCCTTTCTTCACCTAAAAGTGTATTGATCAATGTTGACTTTCCAACGTTGGGTCTACCAACTGCAGCAAGTCTTGGCAATTTATCCTCTGGTTCATCCTCCTCTTCTGGCAATGAAGAAACTAAAGCATCCAGAAGTTCACCTGTACCATATCCATTATTTGCTGATATAGAATATATGTGATCAGCTAATCCTAATGAGTAAAATTCAGATGAACCAATGTCGTGTGCTGAAGTGTCAACTTTATTACACGCAACCATTATCTCTTTTCCTGATTTTCTCAGGAGATTTGCGATATCTAAATCCAAATCAGTAATTCCAACTCCTACATCCACCATGAATAGAACTAAGTCGGCTTCTTCAATTGAGATTTGGACTTGAGATCTAATGGCAGCTTCAAAGGTGTCATCAGATTTTGTAATCCATCCACCAGTATCAATTACAGTGAATTGTCTATCAGTCCAAAAAGCCTTACCGTACTTCCTATCCCTTGTCGTACCACTAGTAGGGTCAGTAATAGCCTCTTTCGTTTCAGTTAAACGATTAAAGAGGGTTGACTTTCCTACGTTGGGTCTGCCGACAATTGCGACTAAAAAATCCATGGTTCAAATTTAGAGATAAAAAAAGGGGCCCCGAAGGGCCCCAAGGGTGGCGTCGACATACTCTCCCGCCGTAGCAGTACCATCTGCGCTGGTGAGCTTAACTTCTCTGTTCGGAATGGGAAGAGGTGGACCTCACCGCAATAGACACCTAACGTTCATGTAGGCAATAACCAATGCGCTCATTGGAATCACCCACAAATGGGGTGACATACTGGTAGAAGATTGGAGACTGATAAGCTTTCGGGCAATTAGTACCGCTCGGCTTTGACATCACTGCCTTTACACCTGCGGCCTATCAACGTTGTCGTCTACAACGACCCTCAATGAAACCTCATCTCGCGGTGAGTTTCGCACTTAGATGCTTTCAGTGCTTATCTCATCCATACGTAGCTACTCTGCAGTGCAGCTGGCGCCACAACAGATACACCAGAGGTATGTCCAATCCGGTCCTCTCGTACTAGGATCAGGTTCTCTCAAATTTCAAACGCCCACAACAGATAGAGACCGAACTGTCTCACGACGTTCTGAACCCAGCTCGCGTGCCACTTTAATGGGCGAACAGCCCAACCCTTGGGACCTTCTCCAGCCCCAGGATGTGACGAG
>PBNL01000008.1 GCA_002723115.1 Methanobacteriota archaeon
AAAAAATCAACCTTTAAAGGGAAAGATTTAGAAAATATTAAATATGAACAGCTTCTAGATTATGCAACTCCTTTTTCAAATCCTGAAAACGCATTTAGAATTATAATTGGAGATTTTGTTACAACTAGTGACGGTACAGGTATAGTACATACTGCACCAACATTTGGTGCGGATGACGCATTGGTAGCCAAAAACGCAGGTGTGCCACCCATGCTTATCGATGACGGAAATGGTCATGGAGTTCCCTTAGTAGATCTTCAAGGCAGGTTAAGAGAAGGCTACGGGCCGTTTGCTGGATACTACGTAAAGAACGATTACTACCCTGAGGGAGAAGCGCCTGAAAAATCTGTTGACGTTGAAATTGCGATAGATCTTAAGACTAGAGGTCAAGCATTCAAAGTAGAGAAATACGAACACAGCTACCCTCATTGTTGGAGAACAGATAAACCGGTTCTCTATTACCCTCTTGATTCTTGGTTTGTAAAAGCTACAGCGAAGAAGGACAGGATGTCTGAACTCAATAAGACCATTAATTGGAAACCTGCAAGTACTGGAACTGGAAGATTTGGGAAATGGCTTGAGAATTTGAACGATTGGAATTTGAGTCGCTCAAGATTTTGGGGTATTCCAATCCCGATTTGGCGTACTGAAGATGGTTCTGAAGAGATGTGTATTGGATCAGTAGAGGAACTTGCTACAGCATGTTCAGAAGCTGTTGACGCAGGATTTATGACGACAAATCCACTAGCAGATTTTTCTCCAGGCGATATGTCTGAAGACAACTACAATACCTTCGATTTACACAAGCACGTGGTAGATGAGATCGTATTAAAGTCTTCAAAGGGAGAGCCTATGAGGCGTGAGTCTGACTTGATAGACGTTTGGTTTGATTCAGGATCCATGCCTTATGCTCAATGGCATTATCCATTTGAAAATGCAGATAAAGTAGACGCAGGAGGAGCATATCCAGCAGATTTTATTGCTGAGGGAGTAGACCAAACCAGAGGTTGGTTCTATACCCTACACGCCATTTCAACAATGGTATTTGACAAGGTAGCTTATAAGAATGTTGTGTCTAATGGACTGGTTCTTGACAAGCATGGAGTGAAAATGTCAAAGCGTCTAAATAATGCGATTGATCCTTTTAAAACTCTAGATACATATGGAGCGGACGCAACGCGTTGGTATATGATTAGCAATGCTCAACCTTGGGACAATCTAAAGTTCGATCTTGATGGAGTAGGTGAGGTGACTAGAAAGTTCTTTGGAACGCTACACAACACTTACAATTTCTTTGCACTTTACGCTAATATCGACGGTTATACAGGTGGTGAGGAAGAGATTCCACATGCACAGAGACCTGAAATAGATAGGTGGATATTGTCTAGAATGCATACAATAGCTGGAGATATTCATAAAGCATTTGAAGACCTAGAACCTACAAAGGCAGCAAGGTTACTTCAGAGTTTCGTTACTGATGAATTGAGTAATTGGTATGTTAGACTAAATCGTCAGCGTTTCTGGAAGGGTGATATGAATGAGGATAAGTTGAGTGCATACCAAACCCTTGTTTCATGCCTTAAGACTTGTGCAATCCTTGGTTCACCAATAGCGCCATTTTTTATGGATAGGCTTTATAGAGATGTGAATGAAGGATTAGGTGGCAGTAGAGAGGGAGCTGAAAATTCAGTTCACTTAGCGGACTTTCCAATGGCCGAAAATGCAGTAATTGACGAGGAACTAGAAAGTAGAATGGAGCTTGCAAGAAAGCTAAGCTCTCAAGTTCTTAGTTTGAGAAAGAGGGAGATGATAAGGGTAAGACAGCCCCTACGAAGGATAATGGTTCCAGTTCTAGATGACATTAGTGCAAGCAGACTAGCCGCTATCGAGGATCTTATAAGATCAGAGGTAAACGTAAAAGAGGTTGAAGTAATTAGAGATGGAGGTGGAATTGTAAAGTCGATCAAACCAGACTTTAAGGCTTTGGGCCCTAGATACGGTAAAAGAATGAAGGCAATTGCTGCTGCTGTAAATGGTTTGGGCTCTGATGCGGCAGATAAATTAGAATCAGCTGGATCATTAATGATCTCTCCCGATGACGGCCAAGGAGAAGTAGAATTACTTTTATCTGATGTGCAAATAGCAACAGAGGATATCCCAGGTTGGCTAGTTTCTAGCGAAGGAGGATTAACAGTTGCTCTAGATATTACAATTGACGATGAGTTGAAGGCAGAAGGGCTTTCAAGAGAACTTGTAAATAGAGTACAAAACCTTAGAAAAGACACTGGCCTTGAGGTAACTGATAGAATTACCCTATTTATTAATGCAAATGATGCGTTAAAGGGTCAATTGGTAGAAAATTTGGACTATATTCGAACGCAGACCCTTGCTGAAGAGGTGGTTTGGAATGAAGGAAAAGGATCTGTGCAAATTGAACTTGACGAAAAAACGAGCGTTAATGTTCAGGTTGTTAAACGATAAAAGCCTTAACCATGGCAGAAATTAGATACTCAGCATCTGACCTTGATGAATTCAAGGCATTGATAGAACAAAAGCTAGAATTAGCTAGAGAAGACTTAAGGCAACTACGCGCTTCTATGTCTCATAAAGACGATAACTCTACAGAGGATACTGCACCTACATTTAAAATGATGGAGGATGGTTCTGAAACAATGAGTCGTGAGGAGACAGCAGCTCTCGCAGCACGTCAAGAGAAATTTATTGTAAATCTCGAAAACGCACTGATGAGAATTAAGAATAAGACATACGGTATTTGTAGAGTTACAGGTAAACTTATACCTAAGGAAAGGCTTAGACTTGTTCCTCACGCGACTTTGTCAATAGAGGCCAAGCAAAGACAATAATACCAGACCTTCAGCGCTACATAGAAGATGCGTAAACTAGTTCTTCGTTGGCTCTTACCTCTGCTGTTAGCAGATCAAGCGCTTAAGTTTTACATAAAGCTCAATTTTTCAATTCACCAGAGTGATGGATTTATTCCCGGCATTCTGGAACTTCGCTTTCTTGAAAATGAAGGGATGGCATTTGGTTGGGCCTTGCCGGGTGTTGCAGGTAAACTACTACTAACAACATTCAGAATCTTAGCTTCCATTGCTATTGGGGTTTACTTGTCTCGTTTAGTTAAAGAGGGTGCGCATAAGGGTATGTTAAGATGTATCACCTTGATTTGGGCAGGAGCAATAGGCAATATTATTGATGGCGCTTTTTATGGATTGATATTCACTCATTCAGGGTGGGATACTGTTGCAACTTTTGCATCAACCGGTGGCTATGCTTCACTTTTTATGGCAAATGTTGTGGACATGTTTCACTTCCTTGTGACTTGGCCTAATTGGATGCCTTGGGGCTTAGGAGGTGCTGAGATATTCCCGCCTGTATGGAATATAGCTGATGCAGCTATTTCAATAGGAGTGATTTGGATATTACTGAGGCAAAGAACGTTTTTTGATAGTTTAGGTACTAAAGCCTAAACCCGTAAGATACCCATCGGTTCAACGTCTATTGGTGGTGATTCGCCAGTAAGGATTCAATCAATGACAACTACTGATACTTGTGACATTGATGCAAGTATTGCTCAATCTATAAGCTTAATCAAAGCAGGGTCTGAGCTAGTGAGATTAACAGCGCCAAGCATCAAAGATGCTGACGCACTTGAAGAAATAGTAGCAGGAATTAGAAAGGCAGGTTACGACACCCCCATTGTAGCAGACATACATTTCACTCCGAATGCAGCATTTAGAGCAGCTGATTTTGTTGAGCAAATCCGAATCAACCCGGGGAATTTTGCAGACAAAAAGAAATTTGCAAATCTCGAATACACGGATGAGAGCTATGCTGAAGAGCTTGTCCGTATAAGAGATAAATTCACTCCACTAGTTCTAAAGTGTAAGGAACTTGGAAGAGCTATGCGAATTGGAACCAATCACGGTTCTCTATCTGATAGGATAACTAGCAGGTTTGGCGATACCCCTCTAGGCATGGTAGAAAGTGCACTCGAATTCATAAGAATCTGCCGTGATAACGATTACCACAACCTGGTAATTTCCATGAAGTCTTCCAACACCAACGTAATGGTTGAGGCATACAGACTCCTAGTATCAAGAATGGAGTCCGAAGGCATGAACTACCCACTTCACCTCGGTGTAACAGAAGCTGGTGACGGCGAGGACGGCAGGGTAAAGTCCGCTATCGGCATAGGCACACTGCTCGAAGAAGGCATTGGCGATACTGTAAGAGTTAGTCTCACAGAAGCCCCCGAAGCAGAACTTCCAGTAGCCCGAACCATCGTCGACCGCTACACTAACCACGCCCCCCATCGCTTCCAACCCCAACCTCAAAAACGCGCCCAAGGCATACCACAAGTAGTCCAAACCCTACCCAACACCGGCCCAGTAACTCATGCAAACCTCATGGGCGTTGGCTATAGGTATTCCGTTACTGACGATAAGTGGGCAATTGCAGACCAAGCAGCTGATTTAGTTTATTCTGGCGATAGGGTTGTTGATTTCGCTCTTCCGGGAACGCTAAGGGTACTTGTTGATGGCGAGGTATGGGATGAGGGGATGGAGTCTCACGACGCGGTTTGGTCTATTTCTCAATATAAAAACCTAGATTCTGCAATTGCTGACAAGGGCAATCACTACATTTTAGCGGACACAAATGAGGTTGAACAATTAGATGGATTGGATGAAAGCAGGGAAAATCTCACACTCATCCTCAGCTCAAAAAGCACGATGCCAGTTAGCGCGTACAGGGATGCAATTGATGCAATTAAGGATACAAGTTGGAGAGTGATTTTGAGAAATTCATGCGAGGAAGGGATTGATAAATACACGCTTTATTCGAGTATTGATGTAGGGGCATTGCTGATAGATAGGTTGGTAGATGGGGTTTGGCTTGAGGGGTCTCAGGTCAGTCCAGTGGAGAGGAATAGATTGAGTTTTGGGATTTTGCAAGCGACGAGGACAAGAATATCAAAGACGGAATATATTTCATGTCCTAGTTGCGGAAGAACGCTTTTCGATTTAGAGGAAACAACGGCAAAGATTAGGAAGGTGACTAACCATCTCAAGGGGGTGAAAATTGGAATTATGGGTTGTATTGTTAATGGCCCAGGCGAGATGGCTGATGCAGATTTTGGTTATGTAGGGACTGGCCCTGGTAAGATCACTCTTTACAGAGAAAAGGAGGTTGTGAGAAAGAATGTACCAGAGGATGAAGCAGTTGAAGCGCTTATTGAATTGATAAAGCAAGAGGGATGTTGGGTGGAACCAAACCCTAAAGGCTAAAGAAATGAAAGCTATTGTTATCGGGTCTATCCCATACTCTGATTCTAGTAGAGTAGTTAAGGTATTGACTCGAGATGAAGGAATAATTCCTGTATTTGTAAGGATATCAAAAAAGAGCGGAGGTGCATTATGGCATCCTTTGGCTTTACTTGAACTAAATGATCTTAAAAGAAAGAATTCGGGGTCACTTGCAACTTTTAAATCTGCAGAGAGATCAGGGAAAGCGATAAATACAATTCAAGACCCCAAACGCACTGGTGTAGCATTCTTCATTGCAGAAGTTCTGGACAAATCCTTACAAGAGGGCGCTCATTTAGAGACCGTTTTCGATGTGGTTGAGGATGGGATAATGTTGCTTGAATCAGATGATCATATTGCCAATCTTCATTTTTATGTATTAGCCAAAATGATTGCAGCATTAGGTTTAATGCCTGAACATGCTGAAGATGGAATGAGTCTTCATCTAGAAACTGGTGAGTGGTACGATGTTAAACCACTACTTTCTAAAACCTCTTTTTTACTTAAAAACGAACTGGCTGAATTGATGATAAGAATTCCAGGCATGGATTTTGCTGATATGCGCAACCTAAGCTTAAATCAATCAGACCGTAAAGAGTTACTGCTCGCTATGGTAATGTTCATTCAACTGCATCACGCGGGATTAAGAGAGATAAAAAGTTATGATGTCCTTGAGACAATTTTTGACTAAAATTACAGCAGTGCTTAGCATACTTTTATGCATTGCTGAATCAGCATATTCTCAAGCTTCAGATGAAAAGCAGATGGTTAGAGTTGTAGTTGGCTCTATACCAATTCCCTTTGCTGTTTGCACGAATCTTACAACAAATGAAACTTCTGTTTCGAATGCAAACGGAAAGTTGGTTTTGCCTAATAGGAGTCACTCTGATACGTTGGAATTTAGATCACTTGGGTTTGAGACCTTAGTTGTTTTGCCTAATGAAGCTATAGACAGTGAAATTAGACTAAACGAAAGCCCCATAGGCATTGATGCGGTTTTAATCAGTTCAAATATCAGCCCAGCCCAAGTTCAGCGCGAGGGTCTCAAGGGTGTTGAAAAATTGCAGATTACATCTGTTGCATCAAACAAATCACCAAGCAAATCGACAGATTTATTGATGAATACAGGACAGGTAATGGTTCAACAAAGTCAGCAAGGTGGTGGTTCGCCAATAATTAGAGGATTTGAGGCAAATCGCATACTTCTTGTAGTTGACGGAGTAAGAATGAATAACGCGATCTACAGATCAGGTCACCTTCAAAATGCAATAACAGTAGATGCAAACTCACTAGAACAAGTTCAAGTAGTAATGGGACCTAGTTCTGTGAAATACGGAAGTGATGCACTAGGTGGGATAGTTCACTTTCAAACTCAAAGACCTCGATTTAGAAGAGACGATTCTGAAGATAAATGGTCTGGGTATTCTTCTGTTCAAATGCTAACAAACAACAATTCATCGGTTTTGCATGCAAGGCTTGAAGGAGGAGCAGAGAAATGGGCAACTATAGTATCAATGAGTAGAAGCGAATTTGGTGATTTGAGGATGGGAGAAAATAGAATGCACGGGGATTCAGCTTGGGGATTAGCGTCATATTACATTCAATCCATAAATGGAGTAGATAGTGTTCTTGAAAACCCCGATCCACATCTTCAATTAGGAACTGGTTATAGCCAAACGGATTTCATGCACAAGCTTAGGATAGCAATTCCAGGTGGTGCATTGCAAACTAATGTTCACTACAGTACAAGCTCAGATATTCCTAGGTATGACAAGATAAATTCTATCAATGACGGAACTTTCAGTTCTAAATGGTCAGAGTGGTCATATGGGCCTCAAAACAGATTCTTAACTGCACTGAATTGGGAACAATTCTTGGGTATACCTGGGTCTCTTCATACAACAATTGCATACCAAAACATTAAAGAATCAAGGCTAATGAGGAGGCTTGGATTTAGTGATAGAGAGGAACAACACGAGAATGTAGATGTTCTATCTGCAACATCGACATGGAGGTCTTCTCCTCATAGAGGTGATGGATGGGTATATGAAATGGGTGTAGATGGTCAATGGAATGGAGTTACGTCGTCCTCAAATAGTCCTGAAGTAGTCACACGTTATGCAAATGATGGTTCTACGATGCTTACTCTAGGCGCATTTGCGTCAGCTAAAAGGACAGTAGAGAATAGAGTTTTTCACGCTGGCCTCAGACTCAATTATTCTTCTATTGAAGCAAATTATGACTTAAGCCAATCGACTTTTGCTGATTTGGATTTTAATAGGATAGAATTGAGCAATGGAGCGTTGACGGGAAGTTTGGGCTATGAAATGCCACTTGGAGAAAAGGTTAGAAGTAATAGTTCTATCTCAACAGGCTTTAGAAACCCAAACATCGACGATGCCACAAAAATTCGCGAGAAAAATGGAGAATTGTTGATTCCAAATAACGAGATAACTCCAGAATACATTTATTCTCTAGACCAAAGCCTAAGTCTGACCCCATTTTCAGACAAGTCAAAACTCAACATTACTGCAGCGGGTTTTTTCAGTCTATGGGCCGATCCAATAGTGCCAATGGTGACAACTTATCAAGGTAGTTCAACAATGCAATATGCTGGGGAATTAGTGCAAGTGTATCATAATGCAAATCTTGGCAATTCTGTTATTTACGGTGGTAGGTTAGAGGTTCAGTCTAATTTATCTGAGGAGTTTGGGCTTAATGGAACAGTAAATTATACTAGAGGCAAGACTATAATAAGCAGAAGTCCATTAAGTCATATTCCACCAATTTTTGGAAGAGTGGGGCTATTGAAGAAAATGGGAGATTGGGACTTAGAGAGCTTCGTTCTTTTCAACGGAGCAAAGGATGTAAGCCTATATGGATTGGATGCAACTGATAATTTGAGCCAAGCATTGGATACAGGAACACCTGCATGGTGGATTTGGAATTTTGATGCTTCTTATGCCGTTTCAGATAAGCTGCAATTGCAATGTGGAGTCCAAAACCTATTAGACGCACACTACAAGCCCTTCTCCTCTGGAATATCCGCTCCAGGTCGTGGTGTTTCCGTAGCGCTTAACGCCAACTTCTGATTAAATTAGCACATGCTGTTTTCAGACGTTGTAGCCCAAATCGAATTATCATCTCGCCTTCGTGAGGGAATTAGATCTGGAAAGGTAGCACACGCTCAATTGTTTGATGGCGCAGAAGGATCAGGGGCATTAGCACTTGCAAGGGCATATGCTCAATATTTACATTGTACTTCGAGAACTGATGAAGACTCTTGCGGTAAATGTGATTCGTGTATTGCACATTTAAAAGTTCAACACCCAGACCTACATTGGGCATTCCCTTTTTTCAAAAAGGATAGTTCCGGTAGATCAATTTCAGATCCATTTCAATCTTCTTGGAGGGAGGTGATGTTGGATGGTGCATATGTTGGTCAAGAAGAGTGGCTGAATAAAATTGGTGCGGATAAAAAGCAGCTTTTTATATCTGTTGACGAGGCATTGGAGATAAATAGAAAGCTGGGTTTGAAATCATTCCATGGTGGTTATAAGGTATTGATACTTTGGTTGCCGGAAGCCATGAGGGTAGATACGGCGAATAAACTTCTTAAGCTTATTGAGGAGCCAACGGATAATACTGTGATGCTTTTTGTTTCTCAAAATTCCGACAGATTGTTGGCTACTATTTTGTCTAGGCTTCAAAGAGTGAAAATTCCAAGACTTGCAGATGAGGAGGCAGCTAAAGGATTAGCAAAATTTTCTGGTATTTCAGAAGATCAAGCGATGGGGTGGGTACACGTTACAGAGGGTAACATTACAGCTGCAAACAGGCTAGCTAAATCTGGCTCAGAGACACCTGATTTAGAATTATTTTCTTCATGGATGAGAGCTTGTTGGGCTAGAGATGCAGAAGCAATGATGAGACAAGCAAATGAATTTGCAGGTTCTGGCAGGGAATCCCAAAAAAGATTCATAACCTATGCATTACATATGGTTAGACAATGTATAGTAGGCAACTATGGTGCAGAATCTCTTGTTAGATTAACTCCTGGAGAAGCAGCATTCTTATCAAAATTCCAAAAGTTCATACACCACAAAAACGTAGTAAAGATTTCTTCTCAATTAGAAGCAGCACATAAGGATATTGCTGGAAATGTTAATTCAAAAATTGTATTTATGGACTTGAGCGTTCAGATACATATGCTTCTTAGGAAGGATGCAGCTTAATCTTTTTATCTTCGTAGACGATGGGATGTAGTAGCTGTAGCAAAGGATCTGACGGGCAACCTAGAGGCTGTCGCAACAACGGGCGTTGTGGCTCTTGTGGCTGTGGCTCTAAAACAGTTTTTGATTGGCTAGAGGGTGTAGCAACACCTAATGGTGTAAAGCCCTTTGACATTGTTGAAGTCAGATTTAAGAATAATAGAAAGGGATTTTACAGAGTTGGTTCAGGCGCAACCTACCACGTTGGAGATGTAGTAACCATCAACTTAAATCCAGGAACTGACCTTGGAGTAGTTTCGCTAACAGGTGAACTTGTTAGAAGCCAAATGGCTTCAAGAAGAGTCAGAGATGATCACGAGATCAAGAGAATTACGCATAAGTCAACAGCTGAGGAGATTGAGGTTTGGCATAAAGCAAGACAAAGAGAGGATAAGACTAGATTTGAAGCACGAGAAATTATAAAGAGATTAGGCATCCCTATGAAGCTTACAGATGTTGAGTTTCAGGGAGATAATAAAAAAGCAACTTTCTACTACATAGCTGATGAGAGGGTGGATTTCAGGGAGTTAGTTAGAGAGCTTGCAGGAAAGTTTGGGATTAGGATTGATATGCGCCAGATCGGTGCAAGACAGGAAGCAGCTAGGGTAGGAGGCATAGGATCTTGCGGAAGGGAGTTGTGTTGTTCAGTTTGGCTTTCAGATTTTAGATCTGTTTCAACTGGCGCTGCTAGATATCAGCAACTCGCATTAGATCCAATTAAACTTGCAGGACAATGTGGTAAGCTTAAGTGCTGTCTAAATTTCGAATTAGACCAGTATGTTGAAGCTGTTAAAGAGTTTCCTTCGCCACACGCAAAAGTGTTCACTCAAAAAGGCAAGGCTGTTGTGTTTAAAATGGATATTTTTAAACGCATTGTTTATTTTTTACAATTAGGTGAATCGGGTAGTGGCCCAATTGCATTGCCAGTAGAAGAAGCAAACAAACTGATTGTAAATTCTCAAAAGGGCGTTAAAGTAGCATCACTTGTAGAGTTTGCTATACCAGAAGAAGAGGAAGAAATAGATCATACATATAGCAATGTTGTGGGTCAGGATGACTTGACTCGATTTGATCAATCGAAAGGAAAGAGAAGAAAAAAGCGCAAGGGGAAAAAGCGCAAAAAGCCTACTAACGTATGAGGAGGGTAGGAATTACGCTTTGGGCAGTAGCAATTTTGTTTGTGTCGTGTTTTGATTTGCCTTATTACTCTGAATCGGCAACAATTAATTCAGAAGGTTGGTCATCGGCTGATACTGTGAAATTTGGCTTTAATATTTCGGATGAAACAAATCGATTTGATGGCCAAATTGATTTGAGACACACAGGTGATTATAGATTTTCAAACCTTTATTTATTCATAGACATTACATACCCAAATGATAAGCACAGAGTCGATACTCTAGAATGTGTTTTAGCAGATAAAAGGGGTAGATGGTATGGTTCAGGTTTAGGTGATATGGTTAGCCATAGAATAGATTATTTAGAGGGTGTTGTATTTCCTCTTGAAGGGGATTATGAGATTGCCATAACTCATGGGATGAGACGTGAGCCTCTAGAAGAGATTACAGATATAGGATTAAGAATAGAAAACTTATCTTTGTAGTCCTCAAGAAATTAAATCATGTTTGAAAACACCTGTAAGTCAGTTATTTTGAGCTTAGTTGCCTTGCTTGCGACTTTTAGTTCGACTATAGCTCAACACGATGAGCCATGTGGAATTTACAATTCTACAGTAAGAACGTTTGGGATGACTCCAGACCAAATCGAACAATTATCGGCTGCTTCTCATCAACTTGAATTGGAGACTAAGGCTGCAAATAATGGTGGTGAGCAAAGAGCAGAGTTATTGATTATTCCTATTGTATTTCACATTATCCATTTTAATGGGCCAGAGAACATTAGCGATGAGCAGATTCACGATGCGGTTAGTGTGTTGAATCGTGATTTCAGAGCTTTGAATGAAGACCAAAATCAAGTTGTTGACGCCTTCCAGAATATTATTGCTGACATTGAAATCGAATTCAGATTAGCTAAAAAGGATCCTAGTGGGAATTGCCATCCTGGCATCACTAGAACTGTAAGTTCTATGACATTTGAAGGAGAGGATGAGGTAAAAGAATTGATAAGCTGGCCTAGGGATATGTATCTAAATGTTTGGGTTTGTGAGGAGGCATCTGGAGCAGCGGGTTACGCTTACTTACCTGGTTCAGTTGACAATTGGGGGGACGCATGGCTTGACGGAATTGTAATCCAAAACTCATACACAGGCTCTATTGGAACTTCTAATACATTCCGTTCAAGAACCTTAACCCATGAGGTTGGACACTGGTTAAACTTGCGTCACCTTTGGGGTGGATCAAACACCCCTGGCGAACCAGGTAATTGCGATTGGGACGATAATGTGGACGATACTCCACTATCAATGGGTTGGACATCTTGTGATCTTGATGGCGAATCATGTGGATCACTTGATAACGTTCAGAATTATTTAGAATATGCATATTGTGGCAGGATGTTTACAGAAGGCCAAAAAACAAGAATGCGTACTGCGGCTCTTTCAACAGTTTCAGATAGAGACGAACTTTCTTCAACACAAAACCTTATAGCAACTGGAGTTGAAGGAGACCCAGTTCTTTGTGAAGCAGAGTTCGATGTTGACAATAATGTAGTTTGTGTAGGAGACGGAGTTCAGTTTACTGATCATAGCTATCACGACGTAAATACTTGGTCGTGGAATTTTGGAGACGGAGTGATTTTGAGTGGGTCTGTAGAAGAAGAACACTCTAATCCTTACCACGTCTTTAATCAAGAAGGGATTTACGAGGTAGTACTTACTGCAAGTAATGGTAATGACGAAATTGATTCTGATCCAGTAGTTATTACTGTTCTACCAGCAGGAGCAATGGCGTCACCAGCAAATCAAGGCTTCGAATCTGATGAGTATCCAAGTGAGGATTGGTTTACTGAAGATCCTCTTCAAGATGGAGGTTGGGAGATCAATGATGAAGTTTCTTATTCAGGAGACAGATGTCTACATATTGAAAATTGGCAAAATGATACTGAATTCAATAAAGATTTCTTGATTTCGAGCACAATGGATCTTTCAGACGGAATTGATGAAGTTAGGATTAGCTATAAGTGGGCTTATTGCTTTAAGGGAACTTCAGAAAACGATGAGACGGATGATAGACTCCGCATTAGTGTAACTGGTGATTGTGGTGAAGATTGGGATTTGAGAAAAATGCATAGAGGGTTCACAGATCTTCCTTCTGCTGAGCCTCATTACTATCCTTTTGAACCTGCAGACCAAACAGAGTGGAACGAATACACTCTTGTGCTAGGCCAAAGCATTTACCAAACACCACACTTTAGGGTAATGTTTGAATTTGAGTCACGCCTAGGAAATGATATTTATCTCGACGACATCAACATTACTGCTTACGATGAGGATATGATTGTAGTTGAAGAGTGGACTGTTGGTCCAAACTGGACACTATATCCTAATCCTAGTGAAACGGGGTACTCAACCCTTAGTTGTCATACAGTAAGAGATCACGAAGCATTAATCACTATTGTAGATGCACAGGGAAAATTAGTTGAAACAATTTTCTCAGGACACTTAGTTACTGGTGAGCACAATTTTGAATTGAGTCCTGCTATAAGGAGCAAGGGTACTTATTTCGTTGTTACTAATCTAGACGGCAAGCCAAACGCTATGCCTTGGATAGTTAAATAAGTTTTTAGTGAGCCTCTAGCCAATGAGCTCCTGAAGACATATCTACTACAAGTGGAACGCTGAGTTCAACAGCTTCTTCCATGCACTTCTTTACAATCGGTTTTAATGCCTCTACATCGTCTTTGTGAACGTCAAAGACTAATTCGTCGTGTACTTGCATTATCATTTGGGCTCTCAAATCAACCTCATTTAATGCTTCATAGATTCGCACCATTGCTACTTTGATGATATCAGCAGCTGAACCCTGAATTGGAGCATTAACAGCATTTCTTTCAGCAAACGCCTTCACCATACCATTATTAGAATTGATGTCTGGCAATTTGCGCCTCCTACCAAGAATTGTTGAAGCGTACTCGACCTCCCTAGCCTTCTCCACACACTCCTTTGTAAAGCTTTCAAGAGAACTAAACTGTTCATTATAGCTAGTAATTATCTCTTTAGCTTCTGCTCTTTTTATTCCCAATTCTTCTGCTAGCCCAAACGCCCCTTGACCATACAAAATACCAAAGTTTACTGCTTTAGCTTGTGACCTTTGAGTTCTATCAACCTCATCAAGACTAACCCCAAATACTTTGGCTGCAGTAGCAGTATGAATGTCTATTCCATCTTTAAAAGCCTCTACTAAACCGGGATCATTACTCATAGCAGCAGCAACCCTAAGCTCTACTTGGCTATAGTCTGCTGCAAGAAGTACATGATCATCATCAGCTGGAATAAATGCCTTTCTAATCTCTCTACCTGCTTCAGTTCTAATTGGTATGTTTTGAAGATTTGGATCCTTCGAACTCAACCTACCTGTTGATGCCACAGTTTGCATGTAAGACGTATGAAGTCTACCAGTTTTAGAATTGACAAGTTTAGGAAGAGGTTCAACGTAAGTACTTTGAAGCTTCTTCAATTTTCTGTATTCTAGAACTTTGCTAATGATAGGGTGTTTGTCAATTAGTTTTTTTAAGACGTCTTCACCAGTTTGATATTGGCCTGTTTTGGTCTTTTTTGCTTTAGCATTTAACTCTAAATTATCGAAAAGGACTTCACCCAATTGACGTGGAGAATCAACATTAAAATCTATTCCTGCAGATTCAAGAATGGAAGATTTCAAGTCTTCAATTTGGCCTCCTAATTTGATACTATAACCCTCTAACATTTCAGTATCAAGGTTTACCCCAGCAAGTTCAATGTCGGCTAAAATCCCAACTAATGGAAACTCTACATTTTCCAAAAGTTCGACCATTTCACTCTCCTTTATTTGCTTTTGCAGGATGCAAGACAGTCTCATCACCATGTCTGCTGCCTCTCCAGCATAATCGCAAATCACGTCTAATTCAACATCTTTAAAGGACTTCATAGAACGCCCCTTTCCAAGAAGTTTCTCTAAAGATCTAGGTTTAAGTCCTACGTATGTTAGAACCATTTGCTCGAGTCTGTGAGTAGAATCGGGATCGATCAAATAGTGTGAAACCATACAGTCATAAATTCGTTTAGATAGTTTCACGCCATGGTTGGCAAAAACTTTAGCGATAAACTTATTGTTTGCTGCAACAATTGTGTGTTCAGGATTTTCTAATACGCTTTTAAAAGAGTCAAGAGCACCCTCTTCGTTTTTCACATAAAATGCTTCCCCCTCCTTTGTGCAAACTGAAAAGCCTAGTAACTCATCCTCCATGGCATTAAATCCAGAAGTAATGGCATGTAGCCCAAACCTACCTGAAGATTCCATTTTTTCAATCAAGCATGAGAATTCATCAGATGATTTCAGAATCGTATAATTACCATGTGGCTCCCTTTCAGCATCCTCTTTATCCTCTTGTTCAGCTATAGCAAACATGTCTAATTGAGGATCGCTAGAGTCAGTAACCTGCGCTTGAGGCAAGCTCACTTTAGGTTCGCTAACAGTTGAAGCTTCATCAGGAAGTAAACGACGCATTAGTGTCCTAAATTCAAGTTCTTCAAGAACCTCTTTTAATTGAATTGAATCAGGCTCTTCCATAACCATTTTGTCAAATCCAGATTCAGTTTCAATATCAACTACAATTGTTGCAAGATGTTTTGATAAAAGAGCCTTGTCGTGATTTTCTTCAACTTTCTCCTTCAGCTTTCCCTTCAGCTTATCAGTATTCTCATAAAGCCCCTCAATACTGCCAAATTCACAAAGCAGCTTAGCTGCAGTTTTAGCTCCTACACCTGGAACTCCTGGAATATTATCTGAAGCATCACCCATTAGACCGAGGTAATCAATCACCTGTTCTGTATTCTGAAGTCCAAACTTTTCGCACACCTCCTCAGGCCCCCATATCTCCGCAGGATTTTTTCCTCTTCCTGGCCTGAACATCCTCACTCTATCCGAAACCAATTGTCCAAAATCCTTGTCAGGCGTCATCATATACACATCAAACCCTTCCTTCTCAGCCCTCTTAGCTAAACAACCAATTAAATCATCGGCCTCAAAGCCAGGTTCAACTCTTATAGGAATACTTAAGGCATCCAGAACCTTCTTAATTAAAGGGACGCTTATTATGATATCCTCAGGGGTCTCATCTCTATTTGCTTTGTACTCAGTAAATACTTCAGTTCTAAATGAACCTCCTGGAGGATCAAAGACTACTGCTAAATGTGTTGGCTTTTCATTACGGATTACTTCTAAAAGAGCATTTGTAAAACCAAAAACTGCTGAAGTATTTATCCCCTTTGAGTTGATCCTTGGGTTTTTAATAAATGCGTAGTAGGCGCGAAATATCAATGCATATGCATCTATTAAAAACAGTTTTTTATCACCTTCTTTACTTAGCATTATTTCTTGTAAACTGGAACTGTGCTGCACGCTTCTCCGAACATGATAGATTTTGCAACGGGTTGTACTCTTGATTGAAACAAAAGAAGCGCCTCTGGTCCTGCGAGTTCGTCACAACCTCTTACAATAATTCTTTGATCCTTGTATAGTTCAAGGTCAATCGAGTTTATAGCATGTCTAAGCGCTTCGGTTTGGGCTCCTTTAAAGCCACCTGTAACAACAAACTCAGCATTTTCGAGTTTTGAACTAATGACCATCCAAGACCAATCTGGAATTATAGCGTCATCACTTACTTTCAACCCAACGCCTTTTCCATTGAACTCAGTAAAGTCATATTCTTCAATGGTTTTTCTAAACGCTTTTTCTATTACAACTTGTCCTTCATGCAGCCAATTTGTGAAATCCAACTCAACACAATCAATGCTAATCAAATCAGAAAGCTCGAGCTGTATAAGCCCACTTTCAGCAACTCTATTTCTGATAGGTTCCTCCACTATGTAGCTAATTTAAGCTGAAGCTGACGCACTTCCACCTGCTTGGCCTGCTTTAGCCAAAACCTCCATAGAAGCCTCTTCAATTGCTGCTGCATCATAGCCACATTCCTCGTACAATTCAGCCTGCGTTCCATGCTCAATCCATCGATCAGGCACACCCAACCTTTTCACATTTGCGCTATATCCCTGATCTGCCATCCACTCAACAACAGCAGAGCCAAATCCTCCCTGAACACACCCATCCTCAACTGTAACAACTGACTTGAATTTCGAGAAGATCTCGTGCAACATCACTTCATCCAACGGCTTCACAAACCTCATGTCGTAATGCGCTGCACTAACTCCTTTCTTGCCCATCGCCTCAACTGCCTTCTCAGCTTCAGTCCCAATTGCACCTATGCTCAAGACAGCAATTTGATCTCCATTTTTAAGCTTTCTCCCAGTCCCAACTTCCATCTTCTCAAACGGCACCTCCCAATCAACAACTGATCCTGTACCCCTTGGATATCTGATTGTAAAAGGCCCATGATGTTCCATAGACGCAGTATACATCATGTGCCTAAGCTCGGGTTCATTCATTGGCGCAGCAACAACCATATTCGGCAACGTCCTCATGTAAGCCAAATCAAACACGCCATGGTGAGTAGGCCCATCAGCCCCAACAAGTCCTCCTCTATCAAGACAGAATACTACATGTAAATTCTGAAGAGCGACATCGTGAACTACCTGGTCATATGCCCTCTGCATAAAGCTCGAGTAAATGTTACAGAACGGAATCAATCCCTCAGTCGCCATACCTGCACTAAAAGTTACCGCGTGCTGTTCCGCAATTCCCACGTCGAACGTTCTCTCAGGCATTTCTTCCATCATCATGCCCAGACTACTACCCGAAAGCATGGCAGGAGTAACTCCTACAATCCTCTTATCAGCTTTGGCTAGTTCTATAATACTCTTTCCAAACACGTCCTGGAACTTCGGTGGTTTAGGGCCGTGATCAGTCGCGGCTATTGGCGCGCCAGTCTCTTTGTCGAACAATCCTGGAGCATGCCACTTAGTAGCACTACCAACCTCAGCAGGCTCATAACCGGCGCCCTTGCGAGTAACTACGTGAAGGAGTTTGGGCCCTTTAATGTCTTTAAGATCATTGAGAACCTTTGTTAGATATTCTACATCGTGTCCATCTACCGGTCCAAAGTATCTGAAGTTCAGTGATTCAAATAAATTGCTTTGCTTGAGAACGGCAGACTTAATGGCGTTCTCTACTTTTTGGACTATGCTCTGAGCGTTGGGTCCGAATTTCGAAATCTGTCCAAGTAGATCCCAAACCTGATCCTTAACCTTGTTGTATGTGTGAGAAGTTGTTATGTCAGTCAGATATTCCTTCAGTGCGCCAACAGGTGGATCTATGCTCATGCAGTTGTCGTTGAGGATTACAAGCATATTGCTGTCTTCAATTCCAGCGTGATTTAGACCTTCGAATGCTAAACCTGCTGTCATGGCTCCGTCGCCGATGATTGCGACATTGTGCTTGTCTTCATCATTATTGAGTCTTGTTCCAACGGCCATGCCTAAAGCTGCAGATACGCTGGTTGAACTATGACCAACACCAAATGTGTCATAAGGGCTTTCAGATCTCTTTGGAAATCCACTTAGACCTCTGAATTTTCTATTTGTATGAAATTCCTCTCTTCTTCCAGTTAGAATCTTATGCCCGTATGCTTGGTGACCAACATCCCAAACTAAATTATCTGTCGGTGTATTGAAGACGTAGTGAAGAGCAACGGTTAACTCGACAACCCCCAAACTTGCTCCGAAGTGCCCGCCTTTTTCAGAAACAACATCAATGATAAATTGCCTTAACTCGTCACATACCTGTTCTAATTCTTCCGGCTTGAATCCCTCGCGAAGATCTGCGGGGACCTTAATCTTTTCAAGGAAGGGGCCGGCTAAATAGGGGTTCATTTTATGCTAATTCTACTACTTCTAAAAGTCCTCGAAGAATATTTACCCCATCTGTGTTGCCTAAATCGTCAGTGCAAGCTCTCTCTGGGTGGGGCATCATTCCGAATACATTCTTCTTATCGTTACAAACTCCAGCAATATTGTTTACAGCTCCATTTGGATTTGATGCAGAGTTAACTTCACCATTAGCATCGCTGTATCTGAAAATAACTTGATCGTTATCCTCTAATTTTTGCAGTTCATCTTCAGGAAGGAAATAATTTCCTTCACCGTGAGCTATTGGAATTTGAAGAGGAGTGTTTGTGTCTAGCCCAGCTGAGATTGAAGCTGTTCTTGAGACAGGAACTAGGTGCACATTTTTACAGATGAACTTTCTGCTTTCATTGTGCATTAATGTTCCTGGTAGTAGACCTGCTTCGCAAAGAATTTGAAATCCATTACAGATGCCCAAAACTCTACCTCCATTTCCAGCAAACTTCACCACCTCTTCCATAATGTTAGAGAATCTTGCAATTGCACCGCTTCTTAAGTAGTCTCCATAGCTAAAGCCACCAGGTAGAATTACTGCATCAACATCCTGTAGGTCTGAGTCTTTATGCCAAAGTTCAACTACCTCATATCCGAGGTCGTGATTAAGTGCATGGACCATGTCCATATTGCAATTAGATCCGGGGAAGGTTACTACTCCAATTTTCATGGGTACAAAGTTCGATATATTTAAGTAATTCCTATTAAATTTGTCGTCAAATATTGAACACCTTGCTCACATGAACACTCAGGAAATCATAACACCACTTGGCAAGCTAATGGAATGGTCTTTTGAAACTATTCTTGTTCCTATGTCTGACCCATTTAACCTATTTGTTGTTGTATTGGGTGTAGTGGGTAGCGTTTACTGGCTAACACTTCAAAAGAAGTACACTAAGCAAGCTGAAGAAGACGGAACTATCGTCTAATTATTCTTCCTTCGTTATTACGTCCTGCCCAATATCCTTGCGATATTGCTTCTTGCCAAAATCAATTGATCCGGCAAGCTTATAACTCCTTTCTAGAGCCTTTTCGATGTTTGCACCAAGTCCTGTGCATGCAATAACTCTACCTCCATTTGTCAAGACCTTTCCGCGTGATGTCTTAGTTCCCGCGTGAAAAACAATTCCCTCTTTAGGATCTGGCTCGTTATTTAAGCCTATAATGTTAAGTCCTTTTTCGTACGATCCAGGATAGCCTCCTGAAGTTAGAATTACAGTTGTAGCAGCTCTTTCGTCTATTTGAAGATCGTATTCGCTTAGCATTCCTGACCCCAAAGCGTCAAACATGTGGAGTAGATCACTTTTAACACGAGGGAGTACTACTTCAGTTTCTGGATCTCCTAGTCTAGTGTTGTACTCTACAACATAAGGATCACTTCCAACACGCATTAGACCTATGAATATGAATCCATTGTATGGTATTTCATCTTCCTTCAGCCCTTTGATGGTGGGTATAATTATTTGGTTTAGAGTCTTTGTGTGAAATTCTGCATCTACAAAAGGAACGGGACTAACAGCCCCCATGCCACCCGTGTTGGGCCCAGTATCACCCTCTCCAACTCTCTTGTAATCTTTCGCTGATGGTAAAATGCGGTATGCATCTCCATCAGTCACAACAAAGTAACTTACTTCTATACCCTCCATATATTGCTCTATGACAACTTGAGATCCTGCATCTCCAAATTGATTGTTAAGCAATATATCTTCTAGTGTAGATTCAGCCTCTTCTCTGTCAGAAGTGATAATTACGCCTTTACCTGCCGCAAGGCCATCCGCTTTGATTACATATGGAGGGGTTCTTTCGTCTAAGTAATTCTTAGCCTTTTTTATCTCATTACTCTTGAAAGTGGCGTAATCTGCTGTAGGGATATTGTGTCGAGCCATAAATGCTTTTGCAAAATCCTTAGATCCTTCAAGCATTGCACCTGCCTTTCGAGGTCCTATAGTCACAAGACCCTCGAACTTATCAGAGTCTTGAAAGAAATCTATTATTCCTTCAACAAGCGGTGCCTCTGGTCCTACAATAAGCATATTGATTTCATTCTTGCGAATAAACCTTCCTATTGAAGGGAAATCCATGGGGTCTAAATCGACATTAGTTGCAAGAGAATCAGTTCCTGCATTACCAGGAGCTACGTAAAGCTTTGATAATAGGGAACTTTGGGAAATCTTCCATGCTATCGCGTGTTCGCGACCACCCGAGCCAAGTAAGAGGACATTCATAGTAGACAAAGCTATAACCTCTAGAGAGCCTTACCAATCTAGGTTTTCCACACAATACCCACTACTTTCCACGATTTTCCCTCAATTCACGGAGGTATTGATATCTCATTCTAACTGCGTTGGCCTGGTACATAGAAATTATAAACCCCACTCTTCCATCTAAAAACCCAAGCTGGAAAACAAAGTGTTTGAAGAATCTAATTAATGGTTTTAGATGTGTGTGGTAAGGGGTAATCAAAGGAGTCTTAGGATCGTAGTCAAGTGCTTGCCACTTAGCATATCTAACAAGTTTGTTGTGAAATTCTTCTCTTGATACATATGTGTTATGCCAAAGTTTATTCTTGAGCCGACCTACACAACCATCAGCAATTATTTCTTCGTGAACATAAACCGACTCATATCGACATTCATCTCTTTTGAAAAGTCTTATCACTTTGTCACCTCTCCAACCACTGAAGTGAATTCTTTTGCCCATGAAGTGATTGATTCGGCCTATCCAGAACCCGCTTTCATCAGGATTTTCTTTTAAAATTTCTAAGACTTCTTCCTTCAATTCAGGCGTTACCCTTTCATCTGCATCTAGGAGCAAAATCCATTTGTGTTGAGCTTGTGGTATTGCCCAATTCTTTTGTGAAGCAGGGTTCTCATATTCCCTTTGAAGGATCTTAGTTGCTAAAGGTGTAGCGAGTTTTACTGTTAGATCAGTACTGAAAGAATCTACGACTATGATCTCATCAGCAAATGAAACAGACTTGAGAGCATCAACAATGTTGTGCTCTTCATTGAATGTTGTGATCATTGCTGTGATCTTTTCCATTAATTCTTTTTGTTACTTACCAAACCAAAAACCACCATTGCCAGTACTGCAAAAGTAACTCCAGCTTGAGTTTCTAATGTGTCTTCTGCAAGACATGAAACTGCTACGATCCACCAAGCAAGCCTAGAAATATCTCCTCCTTGAATCCAACTTCCATAAAGAGCGATCAACCAAAGTGCCAATCCTATTAATCCGCAACCAACCCACCAAGCTATGTACTGATTATGAGTTCTAATCCAAAACTTTTGGGATAGCGCTGAGTCAGAATCAACATAAGATTTTTTGAATTCATTTGGGAGATCTCCAGTGCCTACTCCAATAAATTTAGAGAGGGGATCCATCTTTTTTATAATGTGCCAAGCGGCCCTATATGCCTCGAATCTCATGGTGACAGAATTCCCATCAGGACTGCCTCCATCGAGATAGTTGCCTATTTCAAATTTCAAATCGTCTAATCTTAGACTCAATCCACTGTGAGTAAGCTCTCTTATTGATGTATGTCCAGCCTCTACGCTTGAAATTTCCTCATCACTCATTGCTTTAACGACTTCACCGTTTTTCAATTTCCCTTGAGATGTTAGGAATCGGATTAGTGTACTTTGAATGCTATGGCCTTTTGCATCTGTAGAATCAAACGGGACAGAGCTCTTCAAATTCCATTCAGGTCTCATTTCGTCAACAGCAAGATTAACCCAAACCTTATTACCATTTTCTTCCAACTGCCTATGAGGGTAATGAGTGTACTTACCGCCCCAAGGTGTTTCGTCCTCCAAAGTTCCTGAAAAGGGTTGAGGCATTAATGCTCCTATTGTTATGTAGATAGATGTAAAAACCGCAAATAAAGATGCAAGAATTGTAGCTGTTCTGTGTTTGGGGAAGGTTGTAGTGACTGCACTGAAAAATATAGAGAATGCGATCATTCCAAGCCCAGTTACGGATCTTGTAAACCAAACCGACGTTAGAGCAACAGCTATATACAACCCACTCAAGAGCCATTTTTTGTTGAGGAGCAATATCCCAGATCCTAGTGCTAGGATTAAACCCATTCTTATATGAGAAATGAAAGGGGAAAATAGGTTTGGGCTGATAAAATGTCCACAAAATATTCCTGTTAACGCCGCTAAAAATGATGATATTAGGAATGCTTTACTAGCAGTTTTATAATCCCCAAGTGGCACGTAAAACATCGCTAATGGAACAATTAGCATAGGTAACTTGATATTGACTGCTGCTATGCCTTCGGCAAAATCACTACTCCATAAAACGCCCAAGGCGCACCAAATAAATCCCGCAATTAGAGCTTTTGGAAGGAGGTTTTTAGAAGGTTTTAAGGTTGATTTAGTTGCTACAGCGAACACCCAGCTTAAAGCTAGAATCCCCATTCCCAAACTTGTGCCAAATGGTGACCATGGCAAAGATGCTACAGTTACAAGTAACCCAAGCGATTGTATTTTACTCGCCCTTGCCAAGTAAGATATCTTTATGCTCACCTGATTCTAAAAGCTCAATTGCTTTAAGTGTATTTGGGTCTCTTGGTAGTTGGTATTCGAAGAGGCCTGTTGTGTTTGCCTTTTGGAAGACTATTTCCTCCTCAAGTGATTTTCTAATTGCCTCTTCGTTTCTTTTTATATCCTCTCTAATATTTGGAAGAATTGAAGCTTGGAGTGAGTCAAGGGTTGTTTGGTTTAATGCAAGTAAGCCATCCTCTTCAAGAGTGTTTTCAAGCATTTCAAGTAATTCGGAAGAGATGGGCTCATATGGCAACCCCCTTTCTCCACCATCGAATTCCTCTTCGACAAAGGAGATGAAGTCAGACCAATCATCGTTAGTCAAAATGTATTTTGAAGGGTCTTCAATAGTTAAGTCTCTACTAATTGCGAAATCAAAAAACACATCGTTATTAATCAGGCCATCCAGTACGTAATTAGCGTAAGTAGGCTCAATTTCAACGTCGGGGAAAACACCACGACCTTCAAGAACGGGCCTTCCATTTGTCGTATAAAATACTTTTAGAGTTGAGTCAGCGGCTTCAGTTGCCTTTCCGGATTCATCCCTATCACCGTAATGAAGTCGTTGAACACATCTTCCACTTGGGGTGTAATATTTCGCAACAGTGATCTTCATCCTTGATCCATAAGCCAAATCCTTCGTTTGCTGTACCAAACCTTTTCCAAAACTCTCTCGGCCAATCACCACGCCTCTATCTAATTCTTGGATTGCTCCCGAAACTATTTCTGAAGCAGATGCGCTTCGTTCGTCTATTAAAATTGCTAGTGGAACTTCAGGCAGTAATGGTCTTCTAAGTGTTGCGTAATTTTTATTCCAAGCCTCAGTTTTACCCCTCATTTCAACTACTTGTGTTCCCTTCGGAACAAAAAAGTTAACAATGTTAACAGCTTCTCTTAACAGACCACCCCCATTACCTCTTAAGTCAAGTATGATGTTTTCTGCGCCTAGAGAATCAGTAAGATATGTTAGAGATTTCTTCACTTCAGCCGATGCGGTTTTAGTGAATTTGCTGAGGATTAAATATCCAGTTTTATCACTTACCATTCCTCTGTATGGAATGTCTGGACTTTTAATTTTCTCTCTTTCTAGGGTGATTGTTGTGGTATTTTCTTCTCCAAGCTTTCTTACACCTAATTCAACCTCGGTTCCTGAAGCACCTTTTATGTATTTGGAAATAGCATCAATGCTTTCTCCATTTATGGTTTGGCCTTTTACAGTCACAATTTCATCTCCAACCTTTAATCCTGCATCTTCTGCTGGCCCATCTTCAATGATATCTGTAATAACATGTTTTCCTTCCCAATTTTCTTTCAATGTTATCCCTATTCCACCGTATTCACCAGTTGAAATGAAACGGACGTCCTCCATTTTTTCTTCGGGATAATAGATAGTGTAAGGATCTAATGCATCAAGCATAGAATCAATACCAGTGTGAACCAATTCTCCGGGAGATAAAGGATCTACATAGTAAATGTTAAGCTCTCTGAATACAGAAGTCATTATTTCGAGCTGCTTAGACATTTCGAAGAAATCCTGCTTTATGGAAGTAGTAAGAGAAACGCCAGCAACACCTAAAAGTGCAATTGACCATAGAACTACTTTTGATTTGATGAAAGATTTCATTTTTTATGCTTTCTTGTCCATGAGAACGTCAACGATCTTCTTTATCGTATCGGCACATTTTTCAAATGTTGGGATTTCACTTCCAACGTAAATTAAAACTAAGGCTTTTTGAGGTCCTCCCTTTTTCCAATCCTTTTCTAATCTGTGCTTTTCAAGCCTCCACGCTTCCCTCATCAACCTCTTAATTCTATTCCTAGATACTGCCTTTCTAAATCTTCGTTTACTTACTGTTGTAGCAACTTGAAATGGATGGTCAGATTCGAAAGTTGTATCAGTATAGCGCGCAAGAATGGGGTAGGCTTTCACCTTTTTACCCTCTTCAAAGACTTTGTCAAAAACTAAAACGCTTTTGAGCCTTTGATCTTTTCCGTAAGTATGCTTGCAATGCGCCATTCAATGCGCAAGATAACTCTATGATTTCGCTTTGATGTGCTGTTCGATAGCCATTGTCATCGAAGGCGCCTTTTTTGTAGGAGCATTGATGTCAATTCTTAGTCCAGCTGCTTCAGCTGCTTTTGCTGTAGTAGGACCAAACGTAGCAATCTGAGTATCTCCTTGGACGAAATCTGGGAAATTCTTAAATAGAGACTCTATACCACTTGGGCTAAAGAAAACAAGTACGTCGTATTTCACATCACTTAGGTCGCTAAGATCTGAACATACTGTTCTGTACATAACTGCCTTCTTGTAATCAACTTCTATTTCATTTAGAGCTGCAGGAATAGAAGCCTTCAATAAATCTGAACAAGGGAGTAAGAATTTCTCTTTCTTATGCTTTTTTATAATTGTAATAAGCTCAGGCATTCTAACCTGACCGTGGAAGATTTTTCTCTTTCTGTACACTACATATTTCTGTAGGTAGAAAGCAGTGCTTTCACTCAAACAGAAGTACTTCATGTCAGTAGGAACTTCGAACCTCATTTCTTCTGCCATGCGGAAGTAATGATCTACAGCCATTCTAGAAGTAAGAATTACTGCCGAATACTTTGAAAGATCTATTTTTTGAGTACGAAATTCTTTAACGTCTACAGGCTCTACGTGGATGAATGGACGAAAATCTATCGTCAATTTCATCTTGTCTGCAAGATCGAAATATGGACTTTTCTCTGTAGCCGGTTTGGGCTGTGAAATGAGAATTGTTTTAATCTTCTTAGCCATGCGCTCTTAATTCTAAACCCACATTGTTGAAGCAGTCATAATCTTGATGAATGCCAAAACGGGGAAGATTTCAAGGGCGCAAAGATACAAAAAAGAGTAGGAATAGCGATGAAGTCTACGATTTGCAGATTGAAATACTCTAAACCATCTAAATAGTAGAGAGGTTATCCAGACTAAACCAAATACAAATAATGGGCTGTAATTCTCTGGTGAAGGAATAAGTGAAAATAAAAGAGCAACACCTCCGATTAGTGCACTCATCCAAAACCTACACAATCTATCTATCATGCTGTGCTCGTTTCCTAGCTGGGCAATTTTGGTGATTTGGCCAAGAATCCAAAACATGAATTGCCTTACAATCACAATAGCTGCTCCGATTCCTATACACAGATAGAATGGAAAGTCAAACCAACCGATCAAGCCTAAGGAAACAATACCTGCAAGGTGATTTACTAGTATTCCTTCTGCCTGAGGAACTTCATTTGCTCCCCTCTGCCAAATTCTATTAATGTTATAAATCAACCAATCAGCAAGACGCCATTCTTTTAAAAACCCCTGCCGAATCCAAACAACCATTCCTAAAACAATAATTGATAGTCCAAACAGATATAAATCCGGTGTATCAAGTTTTACAATAGGAGTGCCTTCAAACATGTGTGCAATTTAGTTAGCCACAACAATTAATTGTTTGTCACAATGACAGTTTCATCCATCTATTTCTCCACACATTACTACTAAATAACTCCCCTTAAGTTCATCCTCAAAATTCAATACAATATGTTGTTCCTCAGTTGTTGTTTGTTCAGCAATAACTTCTCTTCCAATCATATCGTAAACCTTTGTAATCACAGGAGAATTAAATTGTCTAGAGATGGTTTGGCACAATGTCCATCTTTTGCCATCAACAAAACAACATTCATTAGACAAACCTCCGACTCTTAATAACTCTTTACAAACCGCCTATAAATTGGATTCCTAAGCACGTGAAATCATTAACTTTGTCTCATGAATTCGCTAACCGTCGCTGTCGTTGGAGCCACTGGAATGGTGGGAAGGACAATGTTGAAAGTTCTTGAGGAAAGATCATTCCCAGTTGCAAAATTGATCCCTGTGGCTTCCGCAAAATCGGTTGGGTCTTCAGTTGAATTTAACGGCCAAATCCACCAAGTAGTAAGCCTCGAACAAGCACTGGAAATGGACATGGATATAGCGCTTTTCTCAGCGGGTGGGGGAGTGAGTGAGGTTTGGGCTTCAAAATTTGCGAAAAGGGGAACGACGGTGATCGACAACAGTTCCTTTTTTAGGATGTCCCCAAACCACAAACTAGTCATCCCAGAAATCAATGGCGATGTGATCAGCGATGAAGACCTAATCATAGCAAATCCCAATTGCACGACGATGCAACTATTGATGGCGCTTAAACCCATTCACGATAGATACCAAATCAATCGAGGTGTGATCAACACATACCAAAGCGTAACGGGTACAGGTGCTGCGGCATTAGATCAACTTATGGATGAAAGATCAGGTGTCGATAGCATTAAAGTCTACCCTCATAAAATTGACATGAACTGCCTGCCTCATTGTGATGACTTTCAAGAGAACGGATACACTCGTGAAGAAATGAAGGTTTACTACGAGACAAAAAAGATTATGGGAGACGACAGTATTGATCTAAGTTGTACTGCTGTTAGGGTTCCGGTTGCTGGTGGGCATAGTGAGGCTGTTTACCTTGAGCTTGATAATGAATTCGAACTTGAAGATGTGAGACATGTTCTAAACGAATTTCCAGGAGTTGTGGTACAGGATGACGTAGCAAATAACGTATATCCAATGCCTCTGTATTCTGAGGGTAAAGACGACGTATTTGTTGGACGAATTCGACGTGACTTGAGCAATTCTCGAGGTCTTCATCTTTGGGTTGTGAGCGACAATTTGAGGAAAGGAGCAGCAACTAACACAATTCAGATTGCTGAGTATTTGAATTCAAGAGGACGCTGGGCTTAAATTAGGCATTGACCTAATATTTGACACAATGCCAAGACTTTCACACCTTCTCTCTGCGCTTTTACTTACATTCATTACTCTTGACGCCCTAGCCCAAACTACTATTAGAGGCCGTGTAGTTGACAAAGAATCAGGAAACGGAGTAATTGGAGCTTCAGTTTATTTAGAGGATTTCAATGAAGGGTGTTTCACCGATTTTGATGGATTTTTCCAGATTAAAACTCACAATCAAGGCCAAACAAACCTCATAGCCACATCGATGGGTTATAAAAAATTGTCGACGTATGTTTCTTTAACTGGAGGAGGTTTACTCGACATGGGCAACATGATAATTGAGGCTAGCGCAATAGGTCTAGAGGAAGCAAATGTAATTGCATCAATTGCTGTCGATAGAGCTACACCGGTTGCAGTAAGTACGGTAGATGCTCAACTTATTGAAGAAAAAATCGGAGATAGGGAATTAGTTGAGGTGCTGAACTTTACACCTGGTGTTTATGCAACTAAGAGTGGTGGTGGATTTGGAGATAGCAGAATCAATATTAGAGGATTCGACCAGAGAAATGTTGCAGTTCTTGTAAATGGAATTCCAGTAAACGACATGGAGAACGGTTGGGTTTACTGGTCTAATTGGGCAGGTATTGGCGATGCTGTTAGGCAGATGCAAGTGCAAAGAGGGCTAGGAGCATCTAAGCTTGCAATCAATTCAGTTGGAGGAACGATCAATATTGTAACAAAGGCAACTGATTCTAAGGCAGGAAGGTCATTTAAGCAATCAATAACTAATTATGGTAGATATAAAAGTCTACTATCTCTTAGTTCTGGTGTTATGGAAAACGGCTGGGCTGTTAGTGCTGTAGGATCGAGAACTCATGGAGAAGGTTACGTAGATGCGACATGGGTTGATGCTTGGAGTTATTTTGTAACTGCTGCAAAAGATTTTGGGGGTCATAGAATTGTATTGACAGCTATTGGTGCACCTCAAACTCACGGACAAAGAAGAGGGATGTTAACCGTCGACAGGTTTAATGGGATTAATAGCCTAAGTGATTCTCTAGGTTTTGAAGGCCACAGATGGAATGACGATTGGGGAAATCTAGATGGAACAGAATTCAATGGCAGGGTTAATAGCTATCACAAACCCCAAATAGCGCTTAACCACTATTTCCAACTAAGTGAAAACACGAACATTGCAACAAGTGCATACGTGAGTTGGGGCAAAGGATATGGAACTAGGTACAGTGGATCTAGTACGCCAAGAGAGATTTATCAAGTAAATGATAGCACTACTGTGAAGGGTCCGTGGAATTGGGATTACATAGTTGAGACAAATGAATCTCACACCCAAGAAGCTGAGTATCCTGATTTCGAAATTGCTTACGATGATAACCTTGGAGCATGGGTAGACACACTTAACCACGAGGGTGCGCCAATTATTGGTGCAGATGGTGAGCCCATCGTTGGAGGTAAGGCGTTAAGTTTGATTAAGAATGCGCATAACGAACACTTTTGGACTGGAGTGTTGAGCACTTTGAAATCTGACCTAAGTCAAAATCTTCAACTCATAGCCGGTGTAGATATGCGTTACTATGAAGGCAAACACTACACAACTGTAAACAATCTTTTAGGCGGAGATTACTATTTACAAAGCTTTTCTACGCCTACTGGCTATGGAGTAAATCCAGCATATAATCTTATGGCTCAGGAGGGAGATGTAATTGATTATGACAACACTGGTATTGTTAAATATGGCGGGCTGTTTGCTCAACTTGAATACCAAACTGAAAAAATCAGCGCCTTCATAGCAGCTACTGGATCTTATACGGGATATCAACGCCATGATCCATACACATACTTCCGCTATGAAAACACAGGCGTACAAGATGTCACAACTCTAAATTCTGAAACTGGTGAATTAGAAACTACAGAAGAGTTTGTATACGGCATGTGGTCTCAAAAGGCATTTGCACCTGGTTACAATGCCAAAGCAGGCGGTAGCTATGCTATTGATGATGGAAACCACGTTTACATGAACCTAGGATATTATTCTAGAGCACCTTTTATCAGAAATGTTTTCCCGAATTACCAAAACGTTTTAAGTAATGAAAACCTTGTCAATGAAAAAGTACAGGCAATAGAATTTGGTTATAGGTTGAGGAAATCTTGGGCTTCTCTGGATGTAAATGTTTATCACACAAAGTGGATAGACAAATCAATAATGTCAGGTCCAATTCTTAGGCCAGACGGAACAGAGTACAGGGCTTTTGTTAGAGGCTTAATTGAAACTCACGATGGTATAGAAGTTGAGCTAAGAGCCAAACCGATCAAAATTCTTGAACTTGGTGGAATCATGAGTATTGGTGATTGGAGATGGGACAACAATGTTTTTGCCGACATCTTGGATGAGGATACTGGACAGCCAATTGATCAGTTGTTTATCTATTCAGAAGGTTTGCTAGTTGGTGATGCTCCACAGACTCAGTTTGGATTAAGTGCGCGATTAGATCTTCCAAAGAACCTACGCATTGGAACTAGCTATGTTTACAACACTAGATTGTACGCTCAATTTGAAATTGATCAAGACAGGGATGATGAAGAGAGAGCGGGGATTCAACCTGTTGAACTGCCTAGTTACGGTTATTTAGACTGCTTTTTGAATTGGAACTTCCACAAAAATGGTTTGGGTTACAATATTGGCTTAAATGTTCAAAACGCAATGAATACCATTTACATGAATGAGGCAAATGAAACTTGGTATCAAGATCCATTTACTGGAGAGCATATGCTTGGCACCGTAGATAATGGAAAATTAGAGGGTTATTGGTCATTTGGAAGGACTGTTTCTCTTTCTGCTAAGGTTGAATTTTAAAGCATTCGTCTATGCTTTTAGGGAGGTTGTCTAAAAATCAGTATTTTGCACTTCTAAAATTTCTGAAATGAGACTATCGATACTTATTGCATTTGTTCTTAGTTGTGGGGCTTTGATTGCCCAAGGGCCAGACGAATACTGGATTGGGTTAGAGGAGCATGTTGTTCACACAGAAGGTGAGCTTGCTGGAATGACTACATACAGGATGTACCTCAACATGATAAATCCAACAGATTTCCTTAGTGCTTGTTCAGGTGCTGATGAAAATCCTTGGGTTCTTGAGTCAACTTCGACCCCTGCATGGTATCAGCATCCGATTGTTTCAGAAACATTTGCAAATGCAATTAATCCCGCATTCTTCACCTCATTCCCAGAATTGGAGTACGATAGTTGGTTAACAATTGGAGCATCTAGCTCAGAGGATGGAGTGGATATATCAAATGTTGCAGACCCATCTTATAATGCTTTCGCTGCATTTGAAAATGGTGAAAACATTAATTCAGATTCTCCTGTAGGAAATCTTTGGTTTACACTTTACCCAGGTCTAGAGTCACCAGAAGATCCAGGATTTGCTGGAGACGACTTAAGAGTTTTGGTAGCTCAGATCACTACTTCAGGTACTATTTCAGGGTCGCTTTACGTACAGATTTTCCCTGAGGGAGTCCAAGACCCAGATATTAGACTTTTATTGCCGATTCTTTATAGCCCTGTTCAGTGTAATGATGAAACAGCATGTAACTACAACGACATTGCATGGTTAGATACCGACTGCGTATACGGTCCATCTGCAGGAACAATTGTAGGAGATGATATGGCTGAAGTAGGTGGCACTCAATTTGAATGGACTTATACGTGTGATGCAGGAGCAGATACATATGAATGGTCAGTAAATAATGGAGCAACAATTGTAAGTGGTCAAGGAACAAATTCAATTGTTGTAGATTTTACTACAGCCTTTGGTGAATCTTGTGAAGTATCTGTTGTTGCAACAAATGGAGATGACTGTACTGGTGAGATTAGTACAATAAACGTAGGGCTATACGTTGGAGTTGATGAACTCGATATGGGGAGCAACTTGATTGCCTTCCCAAGTCCTGCTTCTACACAAGTACAAATCAACTTTGAAAGCGACTTAAGCTCAGGATTAGTCGATTGCCAATTGCACTCAATGTCAGGTCAATTAATTAGAACAATTGTAATCACTGATGGATTTGCTACTATTGACGTTAGCGATTTAGCAAATGGGACATACCTACTTAGTCTTCAAACTGAAAGAGGCTTAGTAAGGGAATCTATAGTGGTTAGCCACTAATTCCTATTTAGGAAATACTTTATATATGTCGTTGCGCTTTATGAAGCTAGCTGCAATTGGTTGAGTGTTGCTTTTCAGATAACAACCTATTCTGTAGTTTCCTACTTTAACTCTGTATGCATAGGGATGTCCTTTGATTTTTAAAAGGGCTTTTGATTCAGTTACTCCTGTAGTTTCTTCAAGATTTATAAGTGCATTCTTGAGTCTTTTCTTGATGGTTTGGTCTTTAATTTTTTTAATGTCTTTATAAAAACAGTCTAGAAAAATTAATTTCATTATTTATCAAGTTCCTTCATAACCTTCTCTCTTGAAACGGTGCTATCTAGGTTTGCTTGTTGCATAAGCATTAGTAAGCCTAAATCCTCTTTTTCCTCAGGTGTTAAAGCATCCATTCTTTCCTTTTCCTTCATAGCAATATAATACTCTACAGCTTCCTCCATGCGTTTCTTTACTGTAGTGTTCTCAAATGCTGAAAAGACCTTAAGCTTGAGTACTAAACTATCGTCTATGTCTATATTTTTTCTCAAAACCCAATTTTGAGAGACATATACATGGTGTATATGAGGTATACAAGTTAGCTTATCACATCCCCAGGACTAACTCCTTCTTCAGGGGTGATAAAGCGGAGACCTCCATCTGCTGTAGAAGCCATAAGAACCATGCCTTGACTTTCTACTCCACGAATCTTTCGTGGTTCTAAATTTGCTAGCAACACAACCCTTCTTCCAATTACTTCTTCAGGCTTAAAATGCTCAGCAATGCCAGAAACAACAGTTCTGATATCAAGACCTGTGTCTACTGTAAGTTGCAATAATTTATCAGCCTTTTTTACTTGAACACATTCAGTTACTGTTGCAACTCTTAGATCCATTTGAGTGAAATTGTCAAATGTAGTTGGGTCCTTTTGGGGCATGATATTGGGGTTTGTGTTTGACGATTTGTTGCCAAGTTTTGCAACTTGTACTTCAACAAATTCATCATCAATTTTTGCAAATAATATAGGTAGGTCACCAAGCTTTGTTCCACCTGCAACAATACCAGTGCTTGCGTCACTCCATTTGGCATTTTCTACTCCCATTGCAGAAGATATTTTTGCTGCAGTTCTCGGTAGAAATGGTTCTAATACTACGCTTAGATTACCAACTACCTGAGCAGTAATGTGCATAATGGTTGCAACCCTAGCAGGGTTAGTTTTCATCAACTTCCAGGGCTCCTCTTCAGTCAAGTACTTGTTGCCAAGCCTTGCTACATTCATAGCCTCCAATTGAGCCTCCCTATATCTATGTCTAGAAATTAGATCAGCAATTTTATCAGGTGCTGCTGCGAGTGATTCAAGGACTTTCGTGTCAATTTCTGTGAGCTCATTTGGGCTATCAGGAACAACGCTATCATAATACTTTCGAGTGAGAACAATTACTCTATTTACAAAGTTCCCAAGGACGTCTGCTAATTCATTATTCACTCTGTCTCGAAAATCAGTCCAAGTAAATTCACTGTCCCTTTGCTCAGGCATAATAGAAGTCAAAACATAGCGCATCACATCAGATCCTTCAGGACTAGATTCGCAGTATTCTTTAACCCAAACCGCCCAGTTCCTAGAGGTACTAATCTTGTCTCCCTCTAGATTCATAAATTCGTTCGCAGGAACTTGGTGAGGCAAAATGTAATCACCGTGTTCCTTTAGGAGAATCGGGAAAATGATACAGTGGAATACAATGTTATCCTTTCCTATAAAGTGCAGTAGTTCAGTGTCTGGGCTTTGCCACCAATCCTTCCAATCCTCTCCATTCTTTTCAGCCCACTCCATAGTAGAAGTTATGTACCCAATAGGAGCATCGAGCCAAACATAAAGAACCTTCCCTTCAGCTCCTTCCACAGGAACTGGTACACCCCATTTAAGGTCTCTCGTCATTGCACGAGACTGAAGTCCGCCGTCTATCCAGCTTTTACATTGGCCTATAACGTGGCTCTTCCAGGCCTTTGAATTGTGATGATGTTCCCCATCGAGTTCACCCTTTTCGATGTAATCCCTTAGCCAATCCTCATGACGACCCATTGGCAGGTACCATAGAGTGGTGGATTTTAAAACG